>NZ_JAPFQV010000004.1:0-169164 GCF_033804685.1 Micromonospora sp. RTP1Z1 | reverse complement strand
GGTGCTCCTGGGCCTCGCCGCTCTTCTCCTCCCCACGGCCCTCGCCGGTGGCCTGGTCGCGTCCGAGCGGCTACCGCAGCTCACCGTCCGGTCGATGCCCCGGCCGCACCAGATGATCGCGGTGGGCGGGCCCGACGGCGGCATGTACGGCCTGACGATCGAACCAAAGAGCTCACAGGGGATCCACGTCAGCGTGGGCAGCTCCGATCCTCCGCTCGGCCGCCTCGTCCTGCGGATCTGCGCGACCGCCACGTGCCACCAGCCGGTGGCCGTTCCGCTGGTCGACATCCCCCGTACCTACAGCAACTGGCCCGGACGCCAGGCCAACGAACACTGGCTGACCGCGGTTAACTCGGACGGCCGCATGGTGGCGACGGACCTGTTCGGGAACCAGCTCGTGGTCGTCGAGCCCTGAGCGGCGCGGTTCAGCCCAGCCGGGTCAGCGCGCCCATGCAGTGGTGAGCGGGGCCGCGACGGTCACTCAACCAGAGGTAACGGTATCGACGTGGTGGAGCCGGCCTAGATGTCCTGGCCGGGGAGGGAGACCGTCAGATGTCGGCGGGCCCAGGCGACCAGCGCCTGCGGTTCGTCGGCGTAGAGCCGGATCTCGGTGACCGGCCCGCTCGGTCCCTCGGGCAGCGGGACGGAGAGCGGCTCGCGCAGCACGACGTCGACGCTGGTCTGGCTGCCGGCGCCGACGTTCAGGATCGTCGCCGCGTCGTCGTGCTCGATCTGAATGGCCCGGCTGGAGGGCAGCGAGCGGTATCGGGCGTCGACCCGGGCGACGGCCGTCCAGGGCACCAGGAAGTCGACCGAGAAGCCGTTGCGGACGCGCAGACCTGCGGTGTCGGCGACGTGCGGGTGGATCCGCAGGCTGGCGAAGAGGCCGATCATCCAGAGCAGACCCCAGACGCCGAGCGCGAGAGCGGTGTGCCGCACCGACGGCCACGGGACGGTGTGCCGGATGATCAGGTCGAAGATCGGGATCTCGATCGCGGAGAGCCCGATGAAGACACCGAGGATCGGCTTCACCACCCCGACGTAGCTGAACGCCTCGGCCCCCGGCGCGACCACGAGGGGCCGGCGCAGCAGCCAGCGGCCGAGGCTGCGCCACATGCCCACCTCGTACGCGACCGCGCGCCGCAGCAGCGTGACGGGACGACTCTGCTTCGGCACGGCCACCTCGCCCTCCAGGTCTTTTGCATTGCAGTTGCAACGTAACCAACGGGCGGCGGCGTGTCAATGCAGTCGTATTGTGAAAACATGGGGGCATGCCGAAACGGGTCGACCACCGGGAGCGCCGCAAGCTGATCGCCGACGCGCTGATGCGGGTGGCCGCCGAGCACGGGCTGGAAGCGGTCAGCCTGCGTCACGTGGCGACCGAGGCGGGCGTCTCCTCCGGGATGGTGCAGCACTACTTCCGCACCAAGGACGAGATGATGACCTTCGCGCTGTCGGTGGTCCACGAACACTCCGAGGCCCGGGTGACCCGGGCGGTCGCGGCGCTCGGCGACGCCCCCTCCCCGCGTACCCTGCTGCGGACCATGCTGGTCGAGCTGCTGCCCCTCGACGAGTCGCGCCGGGCGGACGGGCGGGTGGCGCTGGCGTTCCTGGCCTACACGGCGGTCCGCCCGACCGTCGCCGCCGCGCTGCACCAGGAGACCGCCGGGCTGCTCGCCTTCGTCGCCGGGCAGATCCGCCTCGCCCAGGCGGCCGGGACGGCCGACCGCCGCGTCGACCCGGACCGCGCCGCGGTCGGGCTGCTGGCGATCATGGAAGGGCTGGGGGTCTACCTGCTCGGCGGACACTACTCACCGGAGACCGCGCTCGCCGCGCTCGCCGCCCAGCTGGACCTGGTCCTCGGCCCCGACGAACCGGGGAAATGACCGGCGCGGCCGGCCGCTCAGCCGAGCCGGGTCAACCCGCCGGCCGCCCGCTCCACGATGAGACACCGGTCCTCGACGTAGTCGATGCCGGCCTCCTCGGCGATCCGCCGCGCCTCGGCCGAGACAATCCCCAGCTGCAACCACACCGCCGGGGCGCCGATCGCGACTGCCTGCCGCACCACGTCGACCGCGTCCCGCGCCGGGCGAAACACGTCGACCAGGTCGACCGGGTGCGGGATGTCGGCCAGCGACGGGTACGCCTTCTCCCCGAAGAGCTCGTCCACCGTCGGGTTGACCGGGATGATCCGCCAGCCGTACCGCTGCATCTGCAACGGCACGCGGTGCGCGGCCTTGGCCGGGTCGCGGGACGCGCCCACGACGGCGATCACGGCGGCATCGGCGAGGATCTGCTGGGCGGAACGCATCAGCCAACTCTAATCCCGCGACCGCCCCGCGTGCCGGCTCCGGCCGCGGTCGACCCGGCGGTGCAGCCGGGGTGAGTTCCAGCCCGGTTCCGATCGCCGCCCGCGCCGCCGGGCTGACCAGGTAGCGGCCAGGTCCAGTGCATCCCAGGGGACGTCCACCTGCGGATGTGGACGCCGGAGCTCGTCGGTCGTCGGCCGGTGCCACCGCCGGACCAGCGTGCAGCCGACGAGGACGGCGACCGGCAGGTACGCAAGCACGCCGAGCGGCGGGTGCCGGTGCCGTAGCCACGGGACGACCGGCCAGCCCCAGAGCAGACCGATGGCAGCGGCAGCCACCGTGGTGACCCGCTGGCGGCGCAGCGACGCGCGTCGATGATCTCCCGCGGCGGCAGCGTAGACCCGGCCGGTCAGCCGCCCGTCGCGAGCGCCTGCCGCAGTCGCGCGTACTCCTCATGGGTGCCGATGGCTGCCCGGTGCTCGGGGTGCGCGGCGTAGTGCCCGATCGCGGCGGCCAGTAACGCCGGCGCCACGGCCAACTCCCGGACCGGCAGCTGGACCCGCCGACGGGTACCCCCCCATCCCCGCCTCCTGACCAGGTCGGGGCGGGCCACCGGCAGCCGCAGGGCGAACGCCGGCGTCGACCCGAGCGGCGCGGCCCGGTCCAGCGCTTCCCACGGGACGACGACCAGCGGGTGCGGGGCGCCGGAGGCCACGCCCTCCGGGGTCAGCTCGACGAACGGCGCCCGCCGCCAGTACGCGGCGATCAACAACACGGCGGCCACCGGGTAACAGACGACGAACGGCCAGCGAAGCGGGTCCTCGACCGCCCGGTGCGCCGTGTCGACTCCCATGTAGGCGAACCAGCCACACAGGAGCGGCAGGACGTCGAGCGCGGTCCGCGGCGGCGCGAAGAACGCCCGCTCGCTCCCGTCGACCCGCAGGCCCTCGGTGCCGGGTCGCCGGAACAGCCCGCGGAGCAACGCCCCGAGGAAGAGGAGCGGCGGGAACAGGGTCAGCAGTTCCAGGGCGCCGCCGACCGACCCGGCCCAGATGGACAGCAGGCCGGAGCCCAGGCCCACCGTCACCGCGACGAGGACGGTGGTCCGGTGGCGGCGCAGCGCCACATCGATGATCTCCCGCACGCGGGGCAGCGTAGTGCGGCCCGGCTACAGAAGCGACAGCTGCTCGGCGGCGGGCGGCGCGGGGGGTGGGATGGGCAGGCGGCGGTTGTCGCCGACCTCGGCCCGGTGCAGCCCGTGCCGGCGGGCCGCGATCCGCACCCGCGCGGTCAGCTCCCGTTGGTACGCCTGCGGCGCGTACGCGCCCGCCTGGTAGAGCTGGCGGTAGCGGGGGACCAGGTGCGGGAACTCCCGGGCCAGCCAGTGCGCGTACCACTCGCGGGCGCCGGGGCGCAGGTGCAGGGCCAGCGGGGTCACGCTGGTCGCCCCGGCGGCGGCGGTCGCCGCCACGGTGGCCTCGATCGAATCGTCGTCGTCGCTGAGCCCGGGCAGGATCGGCGCCATCAGCACCCCCACCTCGAACCCGGCGTCGGTCAGCTGCCGGACGGCGTCCAGCCGTCGGCGTGGGCTCGGGGTGCCCGGCTCGACCGTGCGCCACAGCGCCTCGTCGACGAAGCCCACCGAGAAGGAGAGGCCGACCCGGGTCACCTCGGCGGCCTGGCGCAGCAGCGGCAGGTCCCGCAGGATCAGCGTGCCCTTGGTGAGGATCGAGAACGGGTTGGCGAAGTCGCGCAGCGCCTCGATGATCGGCGGCATCAGCCGGTAGCGCCCCTCGGCCCGCTGATAGCAGTCCACGTTGGTGCCCATCGCGACGTGCGCGCCGCGCCAGCGCGGGGCGGCCAGCTCGCGCCGGACCAGCTCACCGGCGTTGACCTTGACGATCACCTTCCGGTCGAAGTCCGCCCCGGCATCCAGGTCGAGGAAGGTGTGAGTGTTTCTCGCGTAGCAGTACACACAGGCATGTGAGCAGCCGCGATACGGGTTGATCGTCCACTCGAACGGGACGCGGGACTCCCCGGGCACCCGGTTGATGATCGACTTGGCCCGTACCTCGTAGAAGGTCATCCCGGCGAAGCCCGGAGTGTCGAAGGTGCGGGCGATCGCGCCGGGGAGCGCCAGCGGCAGGGGTGGAGCCGCTGGCGCTGCCCCGTCGGGAATCCCCTCGTCCGGGGGAGCGGAGAGGTTCTCCCAGCGCATGACCCTCATTCGAACATGCGTACTAAGGATGTGCAAGTGACCCGCCGAACACCGGTGCCCGGCACGCGTCCGGTGGGTGGAGGATGGGGGCATGGAGACGTCGACCTTCGTGTATGACGGCGACTGCGCGTTCTGCAGCCGCTGCGCCGAGTTCATCGAGCGCCGGATCCCGACCGGCGCCCGCGTGCTGCCCTGGCAGTTCGCGGACCTCGCCGCGCTCGGCCTGACGGAGGCCGAGTGCGAGGAGGCGGTGCAGTGGGTCGGCGCCGACGGCTTCCGCGCGTCGGGCCCCGACGCCATCGCCAAGCTGCTGGGCGCCAGCGCGCCACTGTGGCGGGTCGCCGGGGCCGGCCTGCGCTTCCCGCCGGTGCGGGCCGCCGCCTGGCCGGCGTACCGGTGGGTGGCACGGAACCGGCACCGGCTGCCCGGCGGCACCGCGGCGTGCTCGCTCCCTCAGGAGGCCCGCGAACGCCTCTACGGCCCGACCGCCCGGCCCACCGCCGGCTCCTGACCGGCTACGGCGTGGCCGGTCCCACCGCCGGCTCGGGGCCGATCAGGGCGGCCGGCGGCGATGCCTCGTCCTCCGGCGCGGTGGGCCGGCCCCGGTGGGTGAGGAGCTGGCGCGCCCACACCACCGGGCGGACCTTCTCCAGCGGCAGGAAGCTGGTCATCGCCACCAGGTGCGGGGCGAACGAGATGGTGATCGTCGCGACGGTGACCAGGTGGAACGAGTAGAAGTAGCCCACCGTCGCCAGCCGCCACCGTTGGGGCAGCACGAACACCACCGGGCTGAGCAGTTCGAAGGCGAGGATGCCGAACTGGGCCACGATCAGCAGGTGCGGCACCTGGGCGATCACGTCCGCCAGGTCGGTGCCGCGTCGGATGATCGCGCGGGCCAGCACCGAGCCGGTCGCCCAGTCCAGGCCACCGAAGCGGAACTTGGCCCAGGCCGCGAGGAAGTAGGTGCAGATCACCCCGATCTGGGTGACCCGCAGCGCCCAGCCGCCCGCCTCGGTGCGGGTCGGGTCCCCGTGCCGGGCCCGACCGGCGGTAGGGAGCGCGGCCAGCGCGACGAGCAGCCCGATCCGGTCGTGGTCCACCTTGCCGTAGCTCATCGCGACGATCATCCACTCGAAGTAGAGCGCGAAGACCGTCCAGCCGAGCAGCCGGGGCGCCCGTCCGGTCGCGGCGAGCAGGGCCAGCACGAGCAGCGCCCAGAAGATCGTGCCGACCAGCGCCGGGGTGGGGGTGGGCAGCGGGAGCAGCCGGCCGATCAGCAGCGGGTGGTACAGCTCGCCGGGCACGTCGACCCGGGTGCGGACCCACGGGGTGAAGACGACCAGGTCCGCGGCGACGAACAGGTAGACCAGGGTGCGGAAGGCGGCCACCCGGCCGCGGGGGACCGCCTCGGTCAGCCAGTCGGTCATCGGGTTGCCTGCCAGCGTACGGCCGTCTCGTCGGTCCACCGGCCGGTCGGTCGGCCGCCCCGGATGCCGTACCAGCGGATCACGATCCGCACCTCTACCAGCGCGGGCGCGGCGGGGTGGCGTTCGGCGTACGCGTCGGCGACCTGACGCAGCAGCGTGGGGTCGGCGCTGTAGCGGCCCTGCTGGCCCTCGATCTCGGCGCGCCGGATGCCGGTGGCGTCCTGGCCCAGTTCGACCACCGTGCCGGTGCGGTCGACGCCCTCGACGCGGGTGTCCGGGGCGGGTGCGTTCGGCGGGTCGGAGGTGGAGTACATCCGGAACGGCCCGAACGGGAAGTCGTCGTCGGTGCCCCGAACGGTGCCGACGAGAAGCAGTGCCAGCCCGAGCCCGGTCACGCCCAGCCGGACCGCGCGCCCGCGGGTGGTCAAGGTCTCCATCGGTTGGGGACGATACGGGATCCAGGCCGCCGAACGGTGTCCTTCCGTCGTCCACTCCTCGCTGACCGTGTCGCTGACCGGGAGGAGTCCGGGGTGGTAGGCGTGAGCCTCCGGAAACGGCGCCGGCCGGGCCCCCGAGCGGGGACCCGGCCGACGCCGGAGCGGTGGTGGATCAGTGCTTGTGTTCGGCCATCTGCTTGCGAACGTCGTCCATGTCGAGCTGCTCGACCTGCTCGATCAGGTTCTCCAGCGCGGACTCCGGCAGGGCGCCGGGCTGGTTGTAGACGATCACGCCGTCCTTGATCGCCATCACTGTCGGGATCGAGCGGATGTCGAACTTGGCGCCCAGTTCCTGCTGCGCCTCGGTGTCGACCTTGCCGAAGACGATGTCCGAGTGCTTCTCCGATGAGCGCTCGTAGACGGGGGCGAACCGCTTGCACGGGCCGCACCAGTCGGCCCAGAAGTCGAGCAGGACGATGCCGTTGCTCTCGGTCACCTCGTCGAAGTTGGCCGTGGTCAGCTCAACCGTTGCCATTGCACTCTCCGATCAGCGCGGATTACCTACGTCCACTGGAACCAGGGCGGGTGTCGTCGAATTCCCGACGGCGCCCCGTCGAAACACCGGGTGGCGGAACGGTGACCTGCGGCGGCATCGAGTGGGATCTGTCTATCCCGATCTGCGGAACGCAAGTGCACGACGCAGTTGCGTGACCAGATGTGATGGGAGCGTTTCCACGGAGATCAACCCGGTCGGGCGCTACGTATCGGTAACTTGGGCCTTGACAAGGAGTGATTAGCCCCGTGGAGATCGCTCCTATGGGCGGCCTCGGTCACGCTAGGTAATGTTACAAAAGGATAAATGTGACGCCCGTCTCTGTCCGACCGGCGTCGGTGTACGGCAGAATCTCTCGCATCAGAGCGTGGGCGGCGGGTGCCGGGGAGGGCCCCGCCGCTCATTGCGTCTCCCCCCGGTTGTGGCCGGTGTGACATTTCCTCGCCACCAGCGCCCCGGCGGTCCCCTTAACAAGCGGTAAGGCATGCTGTCCCGAACTCCATCGCCGCCCGTCGAAGGGGACAAGGATGCAGTTCGGCCGCTACTACGAGGAGTTCGAGGTCGGCGCGGTCTACCGGCACTGGCCGGGCAAGACGGTCACCGAGTACGACGACCACCTCTTCTGCCTGCTCACCATGAACCACCACCCGCTGCACATGGACGCCCACTACGCCGAGACGGCGAGCCAGTTCAAGCGCAACGTGGTGGTCGGCAACTACATCTACTCGCTGCTCCTCGGCATGTCCGTGCCGGACGTCAGCGGCAAGGCGATCGCCAACCTGGAGATCGAGTCGCTCCGGCACGTGGCCCCCACCTTCCACGGCGACACCATCTACGGCGAGACGACCGTGCTCGACAAGCGGGAGTCCTCCTCCAAGCCCGACCGGGGGGTGGTCGCGGTGGAGACCCGGGGCTACAACCAGGACGGCACGATGGTCTGCGTCTTCCGCCGCAAAATCATGGTCCCCAAGAGGGAGTACGCGGCCGCCGCCGTGCCCGAGGGCGTCGACCCGGAGCGGCCGAGTTTCCCCGAGCCGCGCTGACCCCACGCGTACGCCGAAGGACCTCTTCCCCGCCAGGTTCTGCCAGGGAAGGGGTCCTTTCTCCAGATCCGGGGCATATGCTGGCGCCGGAGGTCCCCATGAGCCACTCCGTCGCCGGAGAGCCGCCCTCTGCCGGACGCCGTGCCGCACCGCTGACCACCGCCGTCTACTCCACGGCGGAATGGGACCTGCTGACCGGCCTGCCGGGTCGGGTTCTCGTCGCCGCCGCCTCCCCGGGCCCCGGGCGCCTGCCCCGGGGGGTGACCGCCGGGCTCGCCGGTCTGGACGCCGTGGCGGCCGGCCGGGCCTTCGACAGCGACCTGGTCCGGGCCGTGGTCGCCGCCATCTACGCCCGCCACGACGGGGCTTCCACCGGGCGTGAGCGGCTCACCGACGTGGTCGACCTGCTGGCCGCCTGCCGGGCGGCGGCCCGCGTGCTCGAACGCCGCGCCGACCCGGCTGACTCGGCGGCGTACCGGCAGTGGGTGGAGTCGGTGGCGGCCCGGGTCTGCCGGGCCACGGCCGGCGAATCGAGCCCGGCCGACCGGCGGTTCCTCGACCGGCTCGCCGGTGCCCTCGGATTGCGGTGAGCGGGGTCCCGCCGGGCATGGCGGGCCCGGGCCGTACCCTCTGGAAACCGTGACCGGTGACCAGCTCGACGTGGGTGTGGGGCCGTGGCCCGGCGACCTGCCGGACGACCCGCGGTACGACCCCGACCTGCTCGCCGAGGGCGACCGGCGCAACGTGGTCGACCGCTACCGGTACTGGCGGCGGGAGGCCGTGGTGGCCGACCTGGACCGGCGTCGACACGACTTCCACGTGGCCATCGAGAACTGGCAGCACGACTTCAACATCGGCACGGTGGTCCGCAACGCCAACGCCTTCCTCGCCGCCGAGGTGCACATCGTCGGCCGCCGCCGGTGGAACCGGCGGGGCGCCATGGTGACCGACCGCTACCAGCACGTCCGGCACCACCCGACCATCGAGGAGTTCGTCGACTGGGCGACGGGCCAGCGGCTGCCGGTGGTCGGCATCGACAACCTGCCGGGCTCGAAGCCGCTGGAGAGCAGCACCCTGCCGCGTCGCTGCGTCCTCCTCTTCGGTCAGGAGGGCCCCGGCCTTTCGGACGCCGCCCGGTCCGCCTGCGACCAGCTCTTCTCCATCGCCCAGTACGGCTCGACCCGCTCGATCAACGCCGGCGTGGCCAGCGGCATCGCCATGCACGCGTGGATCCGCGCCCACGCCGCCCCGCCGCCGGACTGAATCCGCCGGCCGGCCCGCCGGCTCCGCTTGACGGACCGCCCGCGCGGGGTGACGGTGGGGGTGTGAGTGTCGCGATGAGTTGTCCGAGATGTGCGGGCCCGGTACGGGAGCCGGACCTGATGCACGGTGAGTCACGCTGCCTGCGGTGCGGCCCGGTGTCCCCACTGTACGTGCCCGAGCACATCGGCGCCGAGATCGTGGCGAGCGTGGTCGAGCAGGTGACGGCGGCCGCCGATCCGCCCGACCGGCCGGGCGTCCCGCTCTGGTGCCCCTGGCCGCTCCCGCCCGGCTGGACGCTGACCGGGGTGGCCTGGGCCGGGGACGAGCGCAGCGGCGTGCGGGCCACGGCGGTGTCCTGCGCCGGTCCGGCCCCGCTCGACGGTGGACCGGCCGACCTGCTGTTCGTGGCGGAGGAGCCGGGCGTCGGCCTGGGCTCCCGGTTCGCCGGCCTGCCGGGCCCGGACCCGGGGCCCGAGCTGGTGGCGGCGTTGACCGATCCGGGCCCTGGCCACGCCGAACGCGTACCGCACGCCAAGATCCGGGTGGGCGGCCATCCCACTCCACTGTGGCTGGTGAATTCCCCGACAGATCGAAGCGCATACGCCGGCGAAGCTCGGGGAATGTGGCTGCATGCGATAGCCTGGCCGGCGAGTGCGGGTCACCTCCTCGCGGAAGAAGTCGTGCTGCACGACCTCGCCGAGTGGACTCCGCCCGAACTCGTGTACGGCGCACCATCTCCGTACCTTCACGGAGCGGCCTGACAGGCCGGTCCGGGTGGGGCCGGAGTACGAACCGCAGATATTCACTGTACGACACCATACTGGTACTCTGGGTACCCCCGGTGATAATGGGGCCCGGCGCCGCGCGAGAGGATGGCCCGCCATGGTCAAGAAGGTCCTCACCTGGGCCCTGGTCGCATTCTTGATCTTCTTCGTCGCGTACCGGCCGAACTCCGCCGCGGACGTCGCCAAGTCGCTCGGCGGCGGCATCATGGACATCGCTCAGGGCTTCGGCGACTTCTTCACCAGCCTCGTCGCCTAGCCGCCGATGGGAAGCCCCTCCGGTCCACCCTTCGACCCCGACGATCCCGACCGGGAACGCCGGGAGCGCGACACCGAGCCGATCCCCCGGATCGGGCCCGACGACGGTCCCGGCTACGGCTCCGGCGCGGGCCTCGGCGACGGTCCCTCCCTTTCGGACGATGTCGGCTACGGCCCGGGCCCCGGCTACGCCGGCCAGGGACAGTCCGGCCGCACCTGGATCCGCGACCCCGAGGCCGGCTACCAGCAGCCGCAGATCTCCGAGGATGAACTGGCCGGCCTGCGGGCAGGCGCGGGCGGCATGGCGCCCCGCCGGGTGCTGCCGCTCGAGGACGAGCCGAGCGTGCTGGCCGCCCGCTACCTGTTCCCCACCGAGCGGTTCCGGGGCGAGTGGAAGCGGCACTGGATCTACATCGCCAAGCCGCTGGTGGTCGGCATCGCGGCGACCTTCGTGCTCGGCTACCTTTCCGGCTTCCTCGCCGGGCGGGACGTGGGCACGCTGACCACCGTCGCGGTGCTGCTCTGGTTCGTGGTGATCGGCTGGGTCGCGTGGCAGGTCGCCGAATGGTGGTACAACCGGTTCATCCTCACCAACAAGCGGGTGATGGTGGTGGACGGCATCATCACCCGGCGGGTGGCGATGATGCCGCTGGTCCGGGTCACCGACATGAAGTACGAGCAGACGCCGAGCGGCCGGGCGCTCAACTACGGCACCTTCGTGCTGGAGTCCGCTGGCCAGGAACAGGCGCTCCGCGAGATCAAGCACCTGCCCAACCCGAACGAGCTCTACCTGCGTGTGGTCGAGGAGATGTACGAGCCGCAGGCGGTCGAGGCGCGGTTGGGCAAGGAGGCGGACGAGGCCAAGGCCGACGACGGGGCGTGAAACTTTTCGTCCGAACATCGGAGGAACTGCGCACCATTTGCCGTCGACCCGGCCCTCGCGGCCGTGGCAGCCTGCTCTGAAGGACGGGGCGCGGAGGTGAGCGGTGGCGAGCAGGGACCAGCTTGAGGAGGAGTTCCGCGAGTTCGTCGCGGCCCGCTCCGGCGCGCTCCTGCGCACCGCCTACCTGCTCGCCGGGGACTGGGCGACCGCCGAGGACCTGCTCCAGACCGCGCTGACCAAGACCTACCTGGCCTGGAAGCGGCTCGGCGGGATCGAGGCCATCGAGCCGTACACCCGCCGGGTCCTGGTCAACACCTCCACGAGTTGGTGGCGGCGCCGCTGGCACGGTGAGCGCCCCACCGACGTGCTGCCCGAACGGGCCGGTGTCGACGAGATCGAGCAGCAGCTCGACCGGGACGCGCTCTGGCGGCACCTGAGCGCGCTGCCCGCCCGGCAGCGGGCCGTCCTGGTGCTCCGCTTCTACGAGGACATGTCCGAGGCGCAGACCGCCGCCCTGCTGGAGATCTCGCCGGGCACCGTCAAGAGCCAGACCTCGCGGGCGCTGTCCACCCTGCGCCGTCGGCTCGGTTCCCAGGCCGCCCTCGGCCTGCCGGCCGAGCCGGAGACGTCGCTCGCCCGGCCGGCACCGGGTACCCCGGAGCGCCCCCGACCGGCGGCGGCCCCGAACCCCACCACCGCCCCGACCCGCGCGGTGGCCCAGCCCGCGCCCGCGGCCCGGCCGCCCGCCCGCACCGGCCGCCCGGCCGCCGCCCGGGCCGCCACCGTCCCGGCGGAGACCCGATGAGCCGGACACCGAACCCCTGCGACAACCAGACCGAGGGTCCGAAGCGTCCATTCGCCGTGACGCAGGACGAGCTGGAGCGGGCGCTGCGGGAGACCTTCGCCCGCCGGGTCGCCGCGTCCGGGCCGCTCGCCGCCGACCCGGCCGCCCTGGCCATCCGCCGGGCCAACCGGACGGTACGCCGACGCGCCCTGACCGGTCTCGCCCTGGCCGGCGCGGCCACGGTGCTGGTCACCACGGGCATGGCCCAGCTCGACGACCGGCCCAGCCAGCAGGGCACGCCGACGGTGGTGCTCGGCGATCCCGGCAACCCGTCGGCGTCGCCACTGCCGACCGCGTCGGTGCCGGCGCCGCCGCTGAGCGGGCCGGTCCGGGCCGAGCTGGATCTGATCATCGGCTCCTGGCTCGACGGCAGCGGCGGCGAGCGGCGGGACCTCACCGGCGTGGGCCCCGTCGACCGGGCGCAGCGGGTCGCCGACCACGGGGGTTGGCTGGTCACCTCGGTGGAGACCGCCGCCGGTCGTACCCTCTGGTGGGTGTCGCCCAACGGCAGCGCGCCGCAGGTGCTGCTGGCCGGCGCCGACGCGATCGCGCTGGCCCCGGACGGACGGCAGGTCGCCTGGCGCGACGGCCCGGACGTGCTCGCCGCCGGCCTGGTCGGCGGCCAACTCGTCGCGACGGTCCGCACGCCCGCCCCGGACGGGACGGTGCCGGTCGGCTTCGCCGGCGACGCCGTCCTGATCCGGCAGCCCGGGCAGGGTGGCTTCACCGTCTGGCGCCCGTCGGCCGGCGTGCTGCCGGACGCCGCCGAGCGGAGCGTGCTGAACGTCTACGGCGTGCTGCCCGACGGTCGGGTGGTCGCCCAGGTCTCCGCCGGCACGCCCGGCCGGCCCTGCCTGGCCCTGCTCGACCCGGCCCGCGGCCTGGCCCCGGCGCGCACCGGCTGCGGTCCGGAGCTGGGCACCGACGGCCGCGGCGGGGTCTCGGCCGACGGGCGGTGGCTGCTGGTGAACGGCGTCGGCAAGGGTGCGCTCCTGGTGGACCTGCGCACGCTAGGCGCGACCGTGTCGGCCCGGGCTGCCGGGCCGGCGGTGACCGGCGTCGTGGCCTGGACGCCGACCGGGACCGCGCTCCACGTCGACGGCGCCGGCGGGCTCGTCCGGGTGCGGGCCGAGCGGGTGCTGGCCGGCGAGCGGCCCGGCGCCACGGCGGTCGCCGGCGTCGCGCCCGGCGACCGGCCGGTCCTGGTCAGCGACACCGTCTCCTGACCCGTCGGCCCGCCCGGCCGGGGGTGGCCGGGACCGGTAGCGTCGACGGATGACCGCGGCCCCCAGGATCGACCTGCACACCCACTCCACGGCCAGCGACGGCACGCTCACCCCCGCCGAGCTGGTCCGGGCCGCCGCCGACGCCGGGCTCGACGTCGTGGCCGTCACCGACCACGACACCACCGCCGGCTGGGACGCCGCGGTACGCGCGCTGCCGCCCGGGCTCACCCTGGTCCGCGGCGCGGAACTCTCCTGCCGCTGGTACGGCGTCGAGTCGGCGATCCCGCTGCACCTGCTCGCGTACCTCTTCGACCCGACCGAGCCGGAACTGGTCGCCGAGCTGGCCCGGGTACGGCTGGCCCGGGAGGTGCGCGGCGAGCGGATCGTGGACCGGCTGCGGGCCGACGGCATCGACGTGAGCTGGCCGGAGATCCTGGTCGGCGCGGGCGGCGGGACGGTGGGCCGGCCGCACATCGCCCAGGCGCTGATCCGGGCCGGATTGGTGGCGACCACCACCGAGGCGTTCGGGCCCGAGTGGCTGGGGGAGCGGTACCGACTGCCCAAGGAGGACATCGAGGTCTTCCGGGCGGTGGCGCTGGTGAGGGCGGCCGGCGGTGTCCCGGTCTTCGCCCACCCCCGGGCGACCCGCCGGGGTCGGATCGTGCCGGACGAGCTGATCGTCGAGCTGGCGGCGGCCGGGCTGGCCGGCCTGGAGGCCGACCACGAGGACCACTCGCCGGCCGAGCGGGCCCACGTGCGCGGGCTCGCCGCCGAGCTGGGCCTGCTGGTCACCGGGTCGTCGGACTTCCACGGCACGCACAAGACCGTCCGGCTCGGCGCGCACACCACCGATCCCGAGGCGTACGAGCGGATCGTCGCCGCGGCCGGCGGAGTGACCCCGGTCGCTTCGGGCTGACCCCCCTGGACGGCACGGCTACCGTGTCCGGGTGGATCTCAAGCTGTTCGGCGAGGTCTTCGTGACCCTGCTGGTGATCGTCGACCCGCCGGGCATGATGCCGATCTTCCTCGCCCTGACCGGGCCGCTGCCCGCCCGGGACCGGAACCGGGCGGCCTGGCAGGCCGTCGCGCTGGCGCTCGGGGTGATCGTGATCTTCGCGGTGGCCGGGCAGACGATCCTCGCCTACCTGCACGTCGACCTGCCGGCGTTGCAGGCCGCCGGCGGCCTGCTGCTGATCCTGGTCGCCCTGGAGCTGCTCACCGGCAAGGCGGACGACCCCAGCCAGCAGGTGACCTCCAACATCGCGCTGGTGCCGCTGGGCACCCCGCTGCTGGCCGGACCGGGCGCCATCGTCGCCACCATGCTCTTCGTCCAGCGGGCCGGCGGCCTGGCCGACTACACCGCCATCGCCGCCGCGATCGTCGCGGTCATGGTGGCGGTCTGGGTCGTGCTGCGCTTCTCCGGCGTGATCGTCAAGATCCTCCGGCCGGGCGGGATCGAGGTGCTGACCCGGATCGCCGGCCTGCTGCTGGCCGCCATCGCGGTGCAGCTCATCGCCGACGCGATCGCCGCCTTCGTGACCCAGTACCTCACCATGACCTGACCGGTCCGGCCCGCCGCCGCCCGGTGTCGTACCGGGGTGGCAGGATCTCAGGCGTGCGACGACCCTCCCCGACCGGACGACCGGGCACCGGCGGCCGGCCACCCCGGCCCCGCGCCGAGCAGGCCGAGCAGCTCGGCTTCGATGGCATGCCGGAGCGGCTCTTCGTCTGCACCCCCAGCAAGCTCGGGGCGTACGCGGACTGCCCGCGTCGCTACCGCTACTCCTACGTCGACCGTCCGGCGCCGCCGAAGGGCCCGCCGTGGGGGCACAACTCGCTCGGCGCCAGCGTGCACACCGCCCTGAAGAACTGGTACGCGCTCGCCCCGGAGCGCCGCCGGCCGGAGGCGCTGGCCGGGCTGCTCAAGGGCACCTGGGTGCGTGAGGGCTACCGCGACGACGAGCAGGAGCGGGCGGCGTACCGCCGGGCGCTGGCCTGGCTGGAGTCGTACGTCGCCGGCCTGGAGCCGGGGGACGAGCCGGTCGGTGTGGAGCGGGTGGTGGCGGTCAAGACCGGGGTGCTGGCCTTCAACGGCCGGGCCGACCGGATCGACTCCCGCCCCGGCGCGGAGGGCCCGGAGCTGGTCATCGTCGACTACAAGACCGGCCGCACCGGCCTGGACGCCGACGACGCCCGCGGCTCGCAGGCCCTCGCGCTCTACGCGTACGCGGCCGAGCGGGTCTTCCGCCGGCCCTGCCGCCGGGTCGAGCTGCACCATCTGCCCACCGGCACGGTCGCCGCGCATGACCACACCACCGAGTCGCTGGCCCGCCAGGTCACCCGGGCCGAGGAGACGGCCCGCGACATCATGGCCGCCGAGCGCGCGGTCGCCGACGGCGCCGACCCGGACGGGGCCTTCCCGGCCACCCCCGGCGCGCGCTGCGGCTGGTGCGACTACCGCCGCAGCTGCCCCGCGGGTGCGCAGACGCCGGGCAAGGACCCGTGGGCGGCCGTCGAGCGGGCCACCGAGCCCGGCGACCAGGGCTGACCCCCGCTCAGGCGGCCTCGGTGGTGGCGGCGCGACGGGCCGCCCGCTCCTTGGCGGCCTGCTTTGCCGGCCCCTCCCGGTAGCGGCGGGGCAGCGCCGCCAGGGCGAGCCGGAGCGCGCGGACGCTCAGGTCCGCCGAGAGCGCGGTGGTGGGCAGCCCCAGGCCGCCGTACATCCGGCGCGCCCAGGCCGGCAGCAACCCCAGCGCGGTGCCGGCGATCCCGAAATACGCCCACCGGGGCGGACCGAGGTGCAGCCCGAGCTTGACCGGCAGGCTGAGCTTCCACGGGATCGGCGGCGCGGTGAGGAACAGGGCGGTCTCCGCGGCCTCTTTCGTCATCCGCAGGTCGCCGCGGATCCGCCGGTAGTAGTCGTCCACCTCGGCGGCGGTCCCCGGCACGTCCGCCGGATCCAGCCCGACCAGGGCGGCCGCCCGGCGCTGCTCGGTGTAGTAGCCGTCCACCTCGTCGTCGGTCAGGGGCAGCCCGGCCCGGCGGGCGGTGCTGACGAAGGACTCGACCTCGGTGACGTGCACCCAGCGCAGCAGCTCCGGGTCGTCGACCCGGAACTCCTCGTCGGTGAACGGGTCGCGGGCCCGCAGCCGGGCGTGCAGCGTACGCAGCCGGCGGCCGGCCGCCTCCGCCTCGGCCGTGGTGCCGTAGATGGTGGTCGCCACGTAGGTGGAGGTGCGGACCAGGCGACCCCAGGCGTCGGTCTGGTAGCTGCTGTTCTGGGCGACCCCCGCCATCGCTCGCGGATGCAACGCCTGCAGGTAGAGCGAACGCAGGCCGGCGACGATCAGGATCGGCTCCTCGTGCACCTTCCACGTGACCGATCCGGGACCGAAGAGGCCGAGGTCATCGGAGTCCACCGCCCAAGAGTGCCACGCTTCCGGACCCTGCCCGTGCCTGGTGTGCGCGGGCGGGTCGGGACCACGTCAGTCGTCGGCGGAGCGGCGTGCCTGGCAGGTGGGGCAGAGGCCCCAGAAGGTCACTTCCGCCTCGTCCACCTCGAAGCCGTGGGCGGTGTTCGGGTCGAGGCAGGGTGCGCTGCCGGTCGCGCAGTCGATGTCGGCGATCTCGCCGCAGCCCCGGCAGACCACGTGGTGGTGGTTGTCCCCGGCCCGGGCCTCGTAGCGGGCGGGACTGCCGGCCGGCTCGATCCGGCGGGACAGCCCGGCCCGGGAGAGCGCGCCGAGCACGTCGTAGACGGCCTGGGTGGAGACCGAGTCCAGCCGCTCGCGGACCCGGCGGGTGATCTCTTCGACCTCCAGGTGGCCCCCGGCGGCGAGCACGTCCAGCACGGCGAGGCGCGGCCGGGTGACCCGTAGACCCCTCGACCGGAGCAGGTCCTCACCACTGGACATGGAGGTAATGACAGCACGGGTCCGTCGGGGCGACAAGCGAGCTGCGGCAGGGGTGGCCCGGGCCACAGCGGACCGGTGGACGCGGTCTCCGGTGAACCTCGACCCCGGCTCCCGCGTGTACGGGGATGACAAACAGCGACGGCCGTCACAGCGTCGTACGCTGATCGCCCGCGGTACCCGTCCACTCGCCGGAGGTGTCGGTGTTCAGGGAAGTCAATGGTCTGCCGGGTCACGTGCTGGTCATCCACGCCGTCGTGGTGCTGGTGCCGCTGCTGGCGCTGCTCTCCGTCGCGTACGGGGTGCTGCCCGGCTGGCGGTCCCGCTTCGGCTGGGCGGTGGCCGTCCTCGCCGTGCTGACCCCGATCGTCGCCTTCGTGGCCACCCAGTCGGGCGAGGAGCTGGAGGACGCGCTCAGGAAGCGGGGCTACCCGCCGGAGGGCCTCCAGAAGATCCACGAGCATTCCGAGTACGGCGACAAGCTGCTCTGGCTCACCGTGGGCCTCGCCGTGGCGGCGCTCCTGCTGCTGCTCCTGACCAGCGGACTCGAGCGGGTGCGCGGGCTGCCCTCCTGGCTCGTCTGGGCGCTCACCGCGGTGGTCGCCGTCCTCGCGGTGTTCGCGCTGGTGTACGTCTATCTCACCGGGGACAGCGGCGCCAAGATGGTCTGGAGCAACATCGTCTGACGCCGGGCCGCCGGCTCAGAGGATCACCCGTGAGCAGAGCAGGCAGACCAGGAGGACCAGCACCACCGCGACCACCGCGCCGATGCCGTAGGTGAACCGCTGGGCCTGCTGCTCGGCGCCGTCCATGCCGGCCACGTCCTGCGGCGGGAGCTGTCGCGGCGGCGGCATCTGCAGGTGTACCGGCGGTCGCCAGCCGGGCGGCGGTGGCGTGGTCGGCGGGGGACCGGTGTAACCGCCCGGCCCGGCGGCGGTCGCGCCGGGCGTGGGCCCGTCACCGGCACCCGCGCCCGCGGTCGGCTGGCTGGTTTCGTCCGTCGGCGGCTGGTTCGGCGGGCGCCGCCAGAACTCGTCCCCGGGGCTGGCTCCGCTCGGCGTCGTCACGTCGTCCGACGCTACCAACGGCTCGGCCGGCCGGCCGCCCGACTCGACGGGGGCGTTGCGGCGGTATCCTTGCCGCTCGTGAGCACCGGAGACCCCGGCGTGCCGGACGCACGCGGCGACGACGACCGTACGGTCGACCTCAGCGACGACTTCGTGGTGCTGCCCGAGCAGACGGCGGACGACACCGACCGAGGCTGGGGCGAGCGGTCCGGCGGCAACGACGACTGGCTGCTCGCCGAGCGCCCGCCGCACTGGGACTGACCCGGTCGTCACGGGGTCGACGCGACGCGGCCGGTTCAATCCCGGACGACCACGGCGAACCTGCTCCCCTCGGGCAGGCCGACGGCGCGCTGGGCCTGCTCGGGCCGGAGCGCCAGGTAGAGCGCCGACGAACCGTCGACCGTGTCCCCGCCCACCACGTCGAGCACCAGCGCCCGGGTGGCGAGGAGGACGGCCGCTCCGGCCGCCCCGCCGCCCGGCACGACCAGCAGGTCCACCCGGGCGCCCGGGCGGAGCACCGCGAGGGCGGCCGGCTCGGCCAGCCGGACCGGTACGCCCACCGAGCCGCCGGGCAGCGGCAGCGCGCCGCCCCTCGCCCCCGGAGCGGCGGCGGTGGGGCTGGCGGGCGGGGTCGGACCGGAAGCGGCCGGAGTCGTCCCGGGTGGGCAGCCGGACGGCGTCTGCAGGACGGCGGCGGCCAGGCCGAGCAGCATCGCGACGAGCGCCACCCGGAGCAGGGTGCCGCCCCGGGGCAGCCCGCGCCAGCGCACCGCACGCAGTGATCCCTCGCTCGCCGTCACGCCAGCGCCTCCCGCCTCGCCGCCCCGGCGCCGCCGTCCGGACAGCGCCCGGTCAGCAGGTTAGGAGCGGGAGACCCGGGAATCAGGCCCTGGCCGGGCCGTGGACAACCGGCCGCCTGTGGACAACCCCCGCGTCGGCGGGGCGTGTGCTACGTCCGAGCGGATCCGGGGCTGGCGCCGGGGGCGAACCGGCGTGCCGCCGGCCGGCCCGGCCGGGTCAGGACGAGGAGCTGGAGGTGCTGGCGGCCGGGGTCTTGGTGGATCCGCCGCCGGTCGAGCCGGACGAGCCGGTCGACGTGCCGCTGGAGGAACCGGAGTCGCCGCCGGTGGAGGACTCCGACTTCGCCGGCTTGCTCGGCGCGGCGTCCGAGCCGGCAGACCGCGAGTCGGTGCGGTAGAAGCCCGAACCCTTGAACACGATGCCGACCGAGTTGAAGACCTTGCGCAGCCGCCCCTCACACGCCGGGCACTCGGTCAGCGGCGCGTCAGAGAACGACTGCACCGCCTCGAGCTGGTGGCCGCACGTGGTGCAGGCGTACTGGTAGGTGGGCACGTTCTCCTCCGGATCTGGCACGGCCGATTGGCACTCGACGTATTCGAGTGCCAATGGTGCGTCATCGGACCCGGGTTCGTCCAGTGGAAGCGGGCGGTCCCGCACCGGGTGCCTCCGCAAGGGTACGCAGCCCGTCGACGGGCCCGATCACGGCGCGGACCGGGCGGTCGTGCGGCTGGGCGGGCACGCTCTCCACCAGCTCCCCGTCGTGCAGCAGCGCCACCGTGACGGCCGTCACGGGCACCCGGGCCAGCGCCCGGTCGTACGAGCCGCCGCCGCGGCCCAACCGCAGCCCCCGGTGGTCCACCGCGAGGGCCGGGACGACCACCAGCCCGGCGTCGGCCACCGCCGACCGGCCCAGCAGGGGGCCGGCGGGCTCCCGCAGCCCACGCCCGGCCGCCACCAGCGACCCCGGGTCCGTGTACGCCGCCCAGTCCAGGTCCAGGTCGTCGCGGAGCACCGGCAGCAGCAGCTCGGCCGCCGGCTCCAGCGCCGCCCGCAGCACCGCCGGCAGGTCCGGGCCGCCCGGCTCCGAGCCGACCGGGACGTACGCGGTCATCCGGGCCGGGCGCAGCCGGCGTACCAGGGAGACCAGCTCGGCCTGGACGCGCGCCGCCGCTTCCGCGCGCTCGGCATTGGTCAACGATCGGCGGTGGGCGAGAAGTGCGATCCGCAGGTCCCGCTTCGCCTCATGCGTCACATCCGCTCCATCAGAAAATTCCGGCACGCAACACTCCTGACGCAACGCTTGTCTCTCCGTCGCTCTGTGTCAGCATCGCAGCATCGGGCGCGGAACTTCCGGGGGGAAGCTTGACGCTACGCGGGCGGTTGACGGGGGCGTTCCTCACGGTGGTGCTCGGCCCCGTCCTGCTCGGCGCGTTCTTCGTCGGCTCCACCATGTCGGCCGTCGACCGGGGCCGCTCCACCGAGCGGCTCGGGCTGGCCGCCGCCGGGGTGCGTACCTCGGTGGACGCCCTCTGCCAGCAGCTGCGCGCGGCGGCCGACGCGGTCGCGCTGGTCACCGACCCGGCGGCCCGACCCGGCGCGGCGACCCAGGTGGTCAGCCGCGGCCTGGCCGCCGCCGTCCGGGTCGCCGACACCGCCGGCCGGACCACCTACGCCACCCCCGGCGGCCCGGCCGAGCCCTGGCAGGACTGCTCCGGAGCGCCGCCGGCCACCGGACCGGTCCGCGCGCTCGCCGCCCGGGTCCAACTCCGCGATCCCGCCGGCGCCGACCTGGGCACGGTCGCCGCCGCCCAACCCGTCGACCCGGCGTTCGTCGCGCGCCTCGCCGCGGTGACCGGCGTCGCGGTCACCCTCCTCGACGCCCGGGCCGGCCCCGTCCGGCTCGCCCACACCACCGAGAACCGGGGGGTACGTGCGGCGGTGCTCGCCGCCGCCGACCGGGTCGACGGGGACCGGGTCACCGAGACCGCCGACGGCCGGTACGTCCGCCGGGTCGGCCCGTCCCCGGGGCAGCCGCTGCCGCTGGTGCTCTCGGTACCCGGGGAGCGACCGCCCGGCCTCTACGCCGCGCTGGTCGGCGCGGTGGTGCTGGCCGCGCTGCTGGCGGTGCTGGCCGCCTGGCGGCTGGCCCGGGCCACCACCCGGCCCCTCGTCGAGCTGGCCGGCGCGGTGGACCGGGTGGCGCACGGCGACCTGACCGCCCGGGTGCCGGTGCGCAGCCGGGACGAGATCGGCCGGCTGGCCCTCGCGTTCAACCGGATGACCCGGGAGACCGGCACCTACGTGACCGCGCTGACCAGCAGCCGCGATCAGCTGCGCGGGCACCTGGCCGTGCTCGGCGACACCCTGGCCAGCACCCACGACCTGCAACGCATCCTGCGGGTGATCCTGCACAGCGCGATCGCGGCGACCGGCGCCCGGGCCGGGGCGGTGCTGCTGCTCGACGCCGGCGGTGTGCTGGTCGGCCAGTGCGCCGAGGGGCTGGAGGGGCGCTGGCCCGTGGCCGACCCGGCCGACCCGGCGACGCTGCGGGTGCCGGTGGGCGCCGGAGTGGTCGGCGCGGTGTTCGCCACCGGGGAGCCGCCGCGCGGCCGGTGGGAGCCGACGACCGAGCCGACCGGGGAACCGCTCTGCGAGACGTACATCGCGGTGCCTTTCGCGGCGCCCGGGGCGGCGGAGTTGGGCGGGCGCGCCGGCCCCGACCGGCCGGGACACCCGCCGGCCGGGGCGGACGGTGACGGCGGCCCGGCCGGTGGCGGGACGCTGGGGGTGCTGGCCCTCTACGACCGGCTCGGCGCCGACGAGTTCGACGACGACGACCTGGAGACGCTGCGCACCTTCGCCGGGCACGCCGCGGTCGCGGTGGACAACGTGCGGGTGCACGAGGAGGCGCAGCGGCTGTCGCTGACCGACCCGCTCACCGGACTGTGGAACTACCGCTACCTGCGGGAGTCGATCCGGCGTGAGGTGGAGCGGGCCAACCGGTTCGGCCGGATGCTCAGCGTGCTGGCGCTGGATCTGGACCGGTTCAAGGACGTCAACGACACCTGGGGCCACACCGCCGGGGACGTCGTCCTGGTCGAGTTCGCCCGCCGGGTACGCGGGGAGATCCGCGAGATGGACCTGGCCTTCCGGCACGGCGGCGAGGAGTTCGTGGTGCTGCTGCCGGAGACCGACGCCCGCGGCGCGGCCATCGTCGCCGAACGGCTCGGCGCGGTGGTCCGGGACAGCCCGGTGCCGGTGGACGGGCACTCGGGCGAGCCGTTGCTGGTACCGGTGACCGTCTCCATCGGCATCGCCGTCTACCCCGACCATGCCGCCACCGGCCAGCAGGTGCTGGACGCGGCGGACGATGCCCTGTACGCGGCCAAGGCCGCCGGCCGGGACGGCTACCGGCTGGCGCAGCCGCCGGACCCGACACCCGCGCAGGAGATCCCGGTGGTGGCCGGGGCGGTCAGCCCGCCCGACGGACTGCCCCGGGCCGGCGCCGTGGAGGCCGCGGGCGGGGGCCCGGGCGGCGCGTCTTCCGGTCCTCACCCGCCGCGGCAGAGCCGTGGCCGATAGTCTCGCGACATGTCGGAGCACTCAGCGAACCTCTCAACGGCCGCCGCGACCGGTCGTCCGCGCGCGGTCAAGGCCGTCATCCCGGCCGCCGGCCTGGCCACCCGGTTCCTGCCGGCCACCAAGGCGGTGCCGAAGGAGCTGCTGCCGGTGGTCGACCGACCAGTGCTGCAGTACATCGTCGAAGAGGCCACCCAGGCCGGCCTCGGCGACGTCCTGCTGATCACCGGGCGCGGGAAGACGTCGATGGTGGACCACTTCGACCGCCGCCCCGACCTGGAGGCCCGGCTGGAGGAGAAGGGCGACACCAAGACGCTGGAGGCGGTGCGCCGCCCCAGCGAGCTGGCCGAGATCTACACCTGCCGCCAGCCCGACCAGCTGGGCCTCGGCCACGCCGTCGGGTACGCCGAGTCGCACGTCGGCGACCAGCCGTTCGCGGTGCTGCTCGGCGACGAGTTCGTCAAGCCGTCCGAGCCGCTGCTGCCCGCGATGCTGGAGCTCCAGGCCCGCACCGGCGGCGTCGTGCTGGCCTTCTTCGAGGTCGACCCGGCCGACACCAAGCGCTACGGCATCGCCTCCGTCGAGCCGGCCGAGGCCGAGCTGACCGACGTCGGCGAGGTCGTCAAGGTCACCGGCATGGTGGAGAAGCCGAAGCCGGAGGACGCGCCGAGCAACCTGGCCGTCCTCGGCCGGTACGTGCTGCCGGGAAAGATCTTCGACGCGATCCGGCGGACGAAGCCGGGCAGCGGCGGGGAGATCCAGCTGACCGACGCGATGGAGCTGCTACGCACCGAGGGGGTGCCGGTGCACGCGATCGTCTACCGGGGCACCCGCTACGACACCGGCATGCCGCTGGGCTACCTCCAGACGGTCGTGCAGATCGCCGCCGAGCGCGAGGATCTCGGCACCGAGTTCCGCAAGTGGCTGGCCGAGTTCGTCAACTCCGACGCGTCGGGCGGTCCCCGTACATGACCGCGACGGCCGACGCCGAGGCGGCCGCGAACGAGTTGACGCCGCTCGCCGACTACCTGGGCAGCGTGCTGCGCAGGTTACGCGCGCTGCCTCCGCTCGACCTCGACCTCACCCAGGCGTACGGCAACGTCCTCGCCGAGGACGTCGTCGCGCCGCACTCGTTTCCCGCCTTCGACCAGTCGGCGGTGGACGGGTACGCCGCGCGCTGGGAGGACATCTCCGGAGGGAGCCGGGGGCCGGGATACGTCCCGGCCCCCTCCGGTACGCCCGGCGGCCACAGCATCCGGCTGAACGTGGTGGGCGACCTGGGCGCGGCGAGCTGGCGGCCGGTCCGGCTCACCCCGGGCTCGTGCTTCTCGGTGGCCGCCGGCGCGCCGCTGCCCATCGCCGCGGACGTGGTGGTCCCGGTGGAGTGGACCGACCAGGGCATGGCCGCGGTGGAGATCTTCCGCGCCCCCAATCGGGGGTACGGCGTCCGCCGCGCCGGTGAGGAACTGCCCGCCGGCACCCTGCTCGCCCGGGCCGGCACGTACGTCTCGCCGGCGCTGGTCGCCGTCTTCGCCGCCACCGGCATCGGGCACGTGGTGGTCCGGCCCAGCCCCCGGGTGGTCATCGTGGCCACCGGCGACGAGCTGGTCGACGTGGGTCGGGGCAGCCAGCCCGGGCAGGTGGTGGACGCGAACTCGCACGCGCTGACCGCCGCCGCGGCCGAGGCGGGCGCGCTGGCGTACCGGGTGGGGATCTGCGACGACGACCCGGACGGGCTGCGCGGCCTGCTGGAGGACCAGACGCTGCGGGCCGACCTGATCGTCACCACCGGCGGCACCGGCACCGGGCCGGGCGACATGGTCCGTCGGATCCTGTCCCGCCGGGAGGGCGGCCGGGCCGGCCCGGTGGCCTTCACGGAGGTCGCCCTCTATCCCGGAACGGCCCTCGGATTCGGTACGGTCGGCGCCGAGGAGGTGCCGGTGGTGTGTCTTCCTGGTGAGCCCGGTGCGGCGCTGATCGGCTTCGAGGTGCTGGCCCGGCCGGCCATCCAGCTGCTCGCCGGGGCGGAGCCGGTGTTCCGGCCCAGCGTCCGGGCGCACCTGCTGGAGACCCTCTCCTCCCCGGTGGGGCTGCGCGAGTTCCGCCCGGCGCACGTGGCCGAGCGACGCGGCGGCGGGTACACGGTGCAGCCGCTGAGCGGGGGGCCGTTCACCCTCTCCGGCCTCGCCGAGGCGAACGGGCTGCTGGTGCTCGGCGAGCGGGTCACCACCGCCGCCGCCGGTTCGACTGTGGACGTTCTTCTGCTGGACCGGCGTCGGTGAGCTGGTTCCAGCGGCCGCCCGGTTGGCCGGCGGTGCTGGTGGACGGTCCGGTGGTGCTGCGGCCGTACCGGCGCTCGGACGCGGCCGCCTGGTCGGAGATCCGGCGCGCCAACCGGGCCTGGCTGTCCCCTTGGGAGTCGTACCTGCCCGGGAGTTGGGACGAGCTGAACTCGCCGGCCGCGTTCCGTTACGTCAACGCCGACCAGCGCCGCTCGGCGCGCACCGGTGACGGCATGCCGTTCGCCGTCTGCCTACGGGAGAACGGGCAGGAGCGGCTGGTCGGCCACCTCAACGTGGGCAGCATCGTCCGGCGGGCGTTCTGCTCCGGGTACGTCGGCTACTGGGTGGACTCCCGGGTGGCCGGTCGCGGGGTGATCCCCACCGCGGTGGCGCTCGCCGTGGACCACGCGTTCGGCCCGGGCGGGCTGCACCGGGTCGAGGTGAACATCCGGCCGGAGAACCGGCCGTCCCGGCGGGTGGTGGAGAAACTCGGCTTCCGCGAGGAGGCGTACCACGTGCGCTACATGCACATCGACGGTGCCTGGCGGGACCACATCGGATATGCGATGACCAGCGAGGAAGTGGCCGCCGAGGGCGGGCTGCTGGCCCGCTGGCACCGCGTACGTGACGCGGGGTGAAGCGTCCCACCCTCGGCGCCCGGCGCGGCGCACGGTCAACTCGGTCGGCGGCCCGTAACCTCAAGTAACTGCAAGCTGTGGCAAGCGCTGCCCGCCCGCAGGATCTGCGCCGTGAACGACCATCCGGGGAAGATCCTTCGGCCGACCTGCGGTTGCCCCGAACTCGGTGACGGGAGGGGTGAGGGTGCCGACCTCGGTGCTCCTCGCCGTCCTCGCCGCCGCCGGCCTGCTCGCCCTCGCCCCGGCGCTGGTCCGCCGGTACGACGCCACCGAGCGGCTGGTGGCGGAGCGGGCGCAGTCGACGGCGCGGGTGCTCCAGCGCCGCCGGCGGCGCCGCACTGTGCCGGGACGGCGCCCGGTCAACCCGTCCCGCTCCCTCGTCGTCACACTCAGTGAGGATTCGGCCACGGGGGGTCTGGCCGCCCCGGTCTCCACGCCGCCCGCGCCGCGCCGCTCGAACCGGCTGCGCGCCGTGCCGCCCGCCCCGAACAAGTCCCGCCGACGGCACCCGCCGAAGCGGCGCCACCACACCCCGGCGATCTACCGCCGCCGTCGGGTGCTCGCCGGGCTGCTGCTGCTCAACTTCGTCGAGCTGATCGGCGTGGTCCTGGTCAGCCCCGGATTCTGGATCAGCGTCTCGGTCACCGGGATGCTGCTCGTGGCGTACGTCGTACACCTGCGGCAGCGCGCCCTCGACGAGCGCCGGCGGCGGCGCGCGGAGGCCCGCGAGGCGGCCTGGCTGGCCGCCCGGCAGGCCGAGGTGCGCCGCGAGCAGGCCCGCCGCGCCGCGGCCCGCCGGGAGGCCCAGCGCCGACTGGCCGCCCAACGCGAGGCCGTCCGCCGTACGGCCATGGGCCTGGACCGCCCGGCGGACCTCCCGGCTGCGGCCGCCGGCGGCTCCGTCTCCTACCGCCGCACCGGCGGCCTCCGCGGCCGCCCCTACCAGTCCGGCCGAGGCTCTCACCCGGCCTGACCGGGCTGCGTCCGGTTGATCCACTCCGTTTACGGGGCATCGGGGCGTCCCGGTGCCAGGAACACCGCAACGTGCCGCACACCGAGTGGATCAAGGTAGACGTGGTCGGAGGGGCGATTCGCGGCGAGGGCCGCTGACCTGTTAGCCTTGTCGCCGGCCCGCCCGGTGAAAGCCGGGTGGGACCGACGCCGGTCCGCCGGTGGAGGGGCTGTGGCGCAGACTGGTAGCGCACCTCGTTCGCATCGAGGGGGTCAGGGGTTCAAATCCCCTCAGCTCCACCCCAGGTCAAAGGCCGTTTCCCGCAGTGGGAGACGGCCTTTTTCGATCTTTTACAGCAGCTAGCTACAGCAGCGCCCCCGGGCATCCAGACCGGGGGCGTCGCGTCGTGCCAGGTCAGCTCGTGAAGCTCTCCTTCGCGTTCCGGGCATCCTCCTGGACTCGCTCGCCGGGCTGCCTGCCCTGGGCCTTATCTCGCTGCAAAACCCGCTCCGCCTGGGACCGCTCGTCCTGGGTCATGTCGCCCATTCGCGCCCTGGCGGCGCCGGCCACCCGCTCGACCTTGTCCTGCGCCCTTTCGGTGGAGCTCATGTCGCCTCCCTGCCTTCTGGCGGATGTCCGCCCCTCCTGACTCGCGTCCCCGCCGGTCCGCGGGTGAAACCTGGTCAGCTCCCGAAGGATCTGCATGGTGACGCGGGGGTGGACGTCCAGCGCCACCAGCAGGGAGGCGCAGGTCCGGCGGGTGGTGTGCACGGAGATCTCCCGCACGCCCGCCGTCCGACAGTCAGCTGCGCCGGCTGCAGTTTGGGACCGCTAGATCGGCACACCCCGATGCAGCCTGCCGTTTGGTTGCGGTACGTCGTAGGTTGGGCGTGTGACGGGAGAGCTGATGCCGAGGCCCGAGATGCGACTGTCTGATGCCGAACGGAACCGGGTAGTCGAGCGGCTGAACCAGGCGGTAGGCGAGGGGCGGCTCACGCTCGCCGAGTTCGAGGACCGGATCGGGGGGGTGCTGGCCGCTCGTACCCACGCTGACCTGGTGCCCTTCACCGCGGACCTACCGGTAACCGTCGAGCCCCAGGTGCTCCAATTGCGGTCCCGCGCCTCGTCGCTCAAGCGGGCCGGACGGTGGGTCGTGCCCCGCCAGGTGGAGGTTGAGGCCCGGTCGTCGAGCCTACGGCTGGACCTCACCGAGGCGGTGATCGCTTCGCCGACGGTGCAGGTGTCGCTCAACGTCCGGTCTAGTGCGGTGACGTTGGTGCTGCCGGACGGGGCGTCTGCCTCGCTGCATGAGGTTGAGATGTCGTCCAGCTCGGCCAAGGCGAGGGTGCCTGACTCGGGCGGCCTGCACATAGTGGTGCGTGGCAAACTTCAGTCCTCGAGCCTGAAGGTGCGGTACCAGCGCCGATTCCTGCGCTGGCGGTGGTGACCGGCGCGCCGGCAAGGCCAGCCAGACCGAGTGCCATCGACTGACAGCAGCGATCTTGTAAGCGGGGCGTCCGGCTGCGGTGGGGCAGCGACGGCTGGCGGCACGTGCGCACCGGCTAAGGACGACACCGGCCGGCACGGGTCGACAAGATGTGTCCGGCTCCCCGACGGGGTCGCCGATGCGCGGACGAGTCAGCGGCCGACGCGCATTCGGTCGGCGGCGTACAGCTCACGGGAGCCGTCGGCGCGGAAGACCACCAGGACCGGGGCGCCCTCGCCGATCTCCAGCTCGCGTCGCTCCGCAGGCGTGGGCATACGGGCGGTGGTGAGCGGGCAGGTGCGGCGGTCGGATGACCAGATGAGGCCCGGCCGTGCCGTCGACCATGGCTGGGGGAGATCCGGGGTTGAGCAGCTCGAACGTGCCATCGCCTCGTCCAGGAACGCTATGTGACGCAGGTCACATACAATGTCGGGTCGTCGTGTCGAATTGGTGGTCAGCCCGGCCGTGGACATGGTGAAGGCCGGCGCGAGGCTGGCGACCCCAAGGAGGAACCGTGCGACTCACGCTCACCACTTTTCTGACCGTGGACGGCGTCATGCAGGGGCCCGGCGGCGCGGACGAGGACCGCAGCGGCGGGTTCGACCTGGGCGGCTGGCTGCCGCCGCACTTCGACGACACGGTCGGTCAGTACATGACCGAGATCCTCGACCGGGCCGACGCGTTCCTGCTCGGCCGCCGGACGTACGACATCATGGCCGCCTTCTGGCCGCACGTCACCGACCCGGCGGAGGGTGGCCCCGACAACCCGCTCAACCGGCTGCCCAAGTACGTCGCCACCAACCGGACCGACGAGCTGACCTGGTCCGGCAGCCAGCGCCTGGAGGGCGACCTGGCGAAGGCGGTCACCGAGCTGAAGGACCGCCCCGGCCGCGAACTGCAGGTGCACGGCAGCGGCGCGCTCGCCCAGTCGTTGATGCGGGAAGGGCTGATCGACACGTACCACCTGTTGGTCTTTCCGGTGGTCCTGGGCCGCGGCCGGCGGCTCTTCGCCGACGGCCTGCCGCCCGCCGGGCTGCGGTTGGCGGACAGCCGGACGTCCGCCAGCGGCGTCACGATGCTGACCTTCGAGAACGCCGGCGCGCCGGTCTTCGGCACGGTGGAGGGATGACGATGGCACCGACCAAGTACCTGCTGTCCGTGTACGGCGTCGAGGACGCGCCCGTGCCGACGGCCGAGGAGATGCAGCGCGCCTTCGCGGCGGTCGACGCGTTCAACGGACAACTGCAGGAGAAGGGCGCCTGGGTGTTCGCTGGCGGGCTCTGCCCGCCGGACACCGCCACCGTGGTGTCGATGTCGGAAGGCCAGGTGATGACCACCGACGGGCCGTTCGCGGAGAGCCGGGAGCACCTCGGCGGCTTCTGGGTGATCCAGGCCGCCGACCTCGACGAGGCGCTGGAGTGGTCCCGCCAGGCGAGCGTGGCCTGCGCCAACCCGGTCGAGGTGCGTCCGTTCCAGTCCGACGTCTGACGGTGGCCGACCGCGCCGACATCGGCGACACCATCGCCGCCGTCTTCCGCGAGGAGCACGGGCGGGTGGTGGCCACGCTGGTCCGCCTCCTCGGCGACATCGACCGCGCCGAGGAGGCGGTCCAGGACGCCTTCCTGGTGGCCGCCGACCGGTGGCCCCGCGACGGACTGCCGCCCAACCCGGGCGGCTGGATCGTCACCACCGCCCGCCGCCGCGCCATCGACCGCCTCCGCCGCGACGCCATGCGCGAGGACCGGCAGGAGCAGGCGGTACGGCTCGAAGAACGCCTCATCGACCAGCCGGAGGAGGACATTGCCGTGCCGGACGACCGACTTCGACTGATGTTCACCTGCTGCCACCCGGCGCTCGCCCAGCCGGCCCAGGTGGCGCTCACCCTGCGGCTGCTCGGCGGCCTGGACACGCCCACGATCGCCCGGGCCTTCCTGGTGCCCGAGGCCACCCTGGCGCAGCGGCTGGTCCGCGCCAAACGCAAGATCCGCGACGCCCGAATCCCGTACCGGGTGCCCACCGACGCGGACCTCCCGGACCGGCTCCGGCCGGTGATGGCGGTCATCTACCTGGTCTTCAACGCCGGCTGGATCGCCGAGGGCGGCACGCTCGTCGACGACGACCTGTGCGGTGAGGCGATCCGGCTGGCGCGGCTGCTCGTCGAACTCATGCCCGACGAGCCGGAGGCCGCCGGCCTGCTCGCGCTGCTGCTTCTGCTCCAGGCCCGGCAGCCGGCCCGCACCGCCGCCGACGGCACCCTGGTGCTGCTGCCCGACCAGGACCGCACCCGCTGGAACCAGGCGCTGCTCGCCGAGGGCCGCACGCTCGTCCGGGCCTGCCTGCGCCGCGGGGCCCCGGGCCCGTACCAGATCCAGGCCGCGATCAACGCCGTGCACAGCGACGCCGCCCGCGCCGACCAGACCGACTGGGCGCAGATCCTGGCCCTCTACGACCACCTGCTCGCGCTCCAGCCCACGCCGGTGGTCGCCCTCAACCGGGCGGTCGCCGTGGCGGAACTCCACGGCCCGCGGGCCGCGCTCGACCTCCTCGACCAGCTCGACCTTCCCGCGTACCAGCCGTTCCACGTGGTACGGGCCGAGTTGCTGGCCCGTGCTGGGCGAAGCACGGAAGCGCGGGCCTCCTACGACGCGGCCCTCGCCCGCACCACCAGCGAGGTGGAACGCGTCCACCTCACCCGCCGCCGCGCCGAGCTGCCGGACCACGGGTCCCGTGTCGACGTCGACTGGGATGCGTGACCCGGTCGGGCGGGATGTCAGACTGCGCCCATGCAGCAGCCACCCGCCGTTCCCCCGGAGACCGCCGACTGGACCTTTGTCATCACCGAGGGCTGCACGGAGTGCGGCTTCTCCCCGCAGGAGGTCACGTCCACGGGGGAGCGGCTGCGCGCCACGATCCCGACCTGGCGGGCCGCGCTGGCGCGGGACGACGCCTCCGTACGGCCGTCACCGACGGTCTGGTCGCCGGTGGAGTACGCCTGCCACGTCCGCGACACCTGCCGGATCTTCCGCAACCGCCTGGAGCTGATGCTGCGGGAGGACGATCCGGTCTTCGCCAACTGGGACCAGGACGCGACGGCTGTCGACGAGGGGTATTTCCATCAGGTCCCGGCCGAGGTTGCCGACCAGTTGGCCGCGGAGGCGGCGGCGACGGCGGCGGCGTTCGATGCGGTCCGGGCGGACCAGTGGGAGCGACCGGGCCGGCGCAGCAACGGCTCCGCGTTCACGGTGGGCACCTTCGCTGTGTACTTCCTGCACGACATCGCGCACCACGTGCACGACGTCACCCGCTGACGCCAGGTTGGCTGCGAGCGGTAACCAGGAGCGACAGCGGGGACCGGTCCCCGCTGGGACCGACCCCCGTCGACTGTGTGTCGTCGCGGCTCAGGGCTTCCAGGAGCCGGCCGTCTTCAGCCGGTGCTCGTACTCCACCGTGCCGTTCTTGTCCTTCACGTCGAAGATCAGCTGGCCGGTCCGCTTGCTGCCGGCCGGGAGGTCGTTGCCCGGGGGGAGCAGCTTGCCGCAGCCGGAGAGCGCTCCGCCCATTCCGCTGGCCTCCGTCCCGTCGCCGCTGACCCAGCGGAAGAAGAACGGGTTGAACGAGCCCTTCCCCTTGGTGACCTCCACGGTGACGTCCGCGATCAGGTACATGCCCTCGTCCGGCCCGGGCATGTACGTCCTGCAGGCCGTGGCCGAGGTGCGGAAGTTGTCGACGGTGAGCTGGATGGTGGCGTCCTCGTCGTCGATGACCAGCGTGTCGCCCGGCTCCATGTTGGACGTCTCGCCTCTCGTCCGGTCGGCGTCCGGCGTCGGGTCCGCGGCGCCGCTGGGCGGCTCGTCGACCGGCGCGTTGGTCAGCGCCGGGGTGGGCAGGCTCTCGGCGGCCTTCTCCACCTTCTTGGCGCCCGCGTAGATCGCGAAGATGCCGCCGCCGCAGCAGAGCAGGAGGAGCACCGCGGCGACGATGCCGATGGTCAGCCAGACCTTCTTCCTCGACCGGGGCGGGGCGGCCGGCGGCGCGCCGAACGGCTGGCCCGGGGCCGGCGGGTACGGCCCACCCGGCACGGGCGGCATCGGCGCGGTGGGGAACGGCTGCGTCGGCGGTTCCGAGGGCTGCTGGCTCGGGTCCGGCGGTCCGAACGGAGGCTGAGGGTGGCTCACCGTACTCCTAGGGCGCCTTCGAAGATTTTTCAGTCGGACCGACGGTACCGGTGCCGGGCGAGCCCGCCCCTCACGGCCTCAGGGTGGCGGCAGCACGGCGGCGGTGCGGACCAGGTCGGCGTCGACGGTGAACCGGCCGGTCACCAACGCCGGCGGGTCAGCGACCGGGGCCGCGTGGAGCCGGGCCGGCGCGATCCGGGCGGTGAACGTCCCGGCGTCCGGGTCGAGGGTCACCCGGGCGTCGTGGAAGTCCAGCCAGGTGCCGGCGACCGGATGCCAGAGCTTGTAGACGGTCTCCTTGGCGCTGAACAACACCGCCGGCCAGGAGACCCCGGCCGGCAGCGCCGCAAGGTCGGCCTCCTCCTCCGGCAGGCAGATCATCCGGCGTACCCCGGAATTGAGTTCCCTGTGCCGCTCGGCGTCCATGCCGACCGAGCGGATCTCGCCGGACCGGGCCGCGGCCGCCGCGCAGTAGCCGTGGGTGTGGGTGATGGTGCCGACCACCCCGGCCGGCCAGACCGGGGACCGGTCGGGCGCCGCGGGCACCGGCGCCGCCGGCAGCCCGAGCGCGGCCAGCGCCCGCCGGGCGCAGACCCGGCCCGCGGTGAAGTCGCGCCGGCGGCTCGGCACCGCGCGGTCGCTCAGGCAGGCCAGCTCGGCGGGGAGCAGGTCGCCGGCCCAGTCGTCGGGGCCGGCCACGGCGACCGCGACCGTCGCCGGCAGCAGGTCACGCATCACCCACCTCCTTCAGGTACGACCGCAGCCGCGCCGCCCCGGCGCAGAGCCGGTCGGCCGGCGCCGGCGGCGCCTCCGGCCAGAACCGGACCACCAGCTCGCCGTCCCGAGCATCCCAGGTGCCGACGCCCGGGCTGGACGGTGAACGTACCGCAACGACGTAACGCCGGAGAGTTCCGTTGCGCTGTTCGGGCGTCAGCGTGGGAATTGCGGTCTACTCTCGACGGCGGCGCCACGCCCAGCGTTGGCCCGGTCGTCCCAACCTTGTGAAGGGAAGTGCGATGACGGGTGGTGCGGAAGCTTACGGCTCGCGGCCGGACGAGCACGCTCCGGTTACTCCTAACTGGACCTGTGGCACCTGCGGCGACGAGTGGCCGTGCACCACCAAGCGGACCAGGCTGCTCGAGGAGTACCAGGTGGACAGGGCCTCACTGAGCGTCTACCTCGGAGCGTGTCTCGCCGCCGCCAGCCAGGACCTGCGCGCCGCGCCGGTGTCGTCCCTGCAGAACCGGTTCATCGGCTGGGTGCCGCGCAGCCCGCGGACCGCCTGACCTCCGCCGCGTGGTGGCCGCTCCGCACCTGCGGAACGGCCACCACGGGCAGTTCACCGGCGGCGGGGCCGCCGGGTCAGGGCGAAGCCGACCACCCCGGCCACCGCGGCGAGGACGCCGCCGGCCGTGGTCCAGAACCAGCGCGAGCCGGGCTCGGGGAGCCAGCCGGTGAGGCTGCTCCCCTCCTCCGCGACCGGCTCGGCGGTCGGCTCGGCGGTCAGCACCGTCCCGGCCCGGCCATTCGGCACCAGCGGCGCCGTCAGCTCCCCGTCGTCGCCCGACGCCCCGCCCTCGCCGTCCGCCGTGACCAGCAGCTCTACGTCGATCGGTAGGCCCAGGTCCGGCTCCGGCAGGTCGACCACCGAGAGCCGGACGTAGTAGGTGCCTGGCAGCGGGTCGGCGGACCACGGCTCGGCCCACGGCCGGACCTGGCGCAGCGTGCAGCCGAGGGTCACGCTGGTCGCCGACGCCGGCACGGTCGGCGTCTGCGCGCCGGCCGTGCACGCCTGCCGGCGGCGCAGCCCGTCGAAGACGTCGACGGTCCAGGTGGAGGCGCCGCTACGGACCTTCGGGAAGGTGACCGTGGCGTTGACCTGGTGGACCTGCCCGGCCTCGGCGGGGAACGCCCAGTAGAGGTGGTCACCGGTCGAGGCGCCGACCCGGACCGGCTGGCCGGCGGTGATCGCGGTGGCGGTGAGGAAGGACGTGCCGGCCTTGGTGACCGTGGCCGCTCCCGGCGAGGGGGTGGGCGTCGGGGCGGCCGAGGCGGCGGCCGGGGCGAGGATCAGTCCGGCGGCGACCAGCGCCGCGGCGGATCTCAGCAGGGTACGCATCCTCAGTTCTCCCTCCAGGTGGCGACCCACCAGCGGGTGAGCAGCCCGGCGACCAGTCCGGTGAGCAGCCCGGCCAGGGTGAGCAGGAGCAGCAGGGCCCAGCCGCGGCCCAGGTCCGGGCCGTCCGGGGCGGGGGAGGAGGCGACCACGTCGACGGTCAGCTCCACCGGCATGCCGGGCGTGGCCTCGGTGCCGGGGCGGGGCGCGAAGGCGTTGCTGACCACCAGGCAGACCGTCCGCGCGGGCTGCGTACCGCTCGGCTCGGGGGTCGGCGTCGCGGCGTCCTCCGCCGCCGACCAGCGCAGGCCGGCGGAGATCACGTCGGTGCGTCCACTGCCGGCATCCACGCCGCGGACGAGTTCCCGGCCGTCCGGCGCGGTGGCCCGCAGCAGCACCCCGTAGTCCGGGTTGACCGGCCGGTCCAGCGCCACGCTGACCGAGGCGCGCAGCTCCTGCCCGGCCCGGACCGGCACCCGGTACCAACGGTGCTCGGAGAACGCCTCCCGGTCGGTGTAGACGCCGGGGGCGAGCAGCGGGGCGTTCCCGCACTCCGCCGCGCCGCCGACCACGGTCGGGGTGGCCGTGTACGTGTCCCCGGCCCGGTCCACCAGCTGCTTGATCCGGCCGGTCAGCTCGTCGGCGCTCTCCGCCGCGGTGTACGTCCCGCCGGTCGCCCCGGCGATGCAGAGCAGCTGCCGGCGTACCTTCTCGTCGGGGGCCAGTCCGAGGGTGTCGACCACCAGCCGGGTGCCCTGCGCGGCCAGTTCCCGGGCCACCTCGCACGGGTCCGGCGGGGCGCAGGTGTCCTCGCCGTCGGTGATCAGCACGATCCGGCGGGCGGTGGCGCCGGTGCCGAGGTCCTGAGCGGCGGAGCGGAGTGCCAGCCCCACCGGGGTGAAGCCGGTCGGCCGCAGGCTGGCCACCGCCGCCTTCGCCCGGGCCCGGTCGACCGGGCCGACCGGCACGATCTGCTGGGTGTCCTGGCAGCCCTTCTTCTTGTCCTTGCCCCGGTAGGTCGCGCCGAGCACCCGGATGCCGAGCTGGGTCTCGTCCGGCAGGGCGTCGACCACCTCGTTGAACGCCTGCTGGGCGACGGAGATCCGGCTGCGCCCGTCGATGTCCCGGGCTCGCATCGAGCCGCTGACATCGAGCACCAGCTCGACCTTGGGTGGCTCGGCGGGGGGTGCGGTGGTCTCGTCGTCGGCCGCGGCGGGCGTCGGACCGATCAGCGCGGTCGCGGCCAGCAGTCCCCACACGACGGCCGTCGATCGTCTCTTGTTGATCACCGGCGGAAGTGTAGCGAGATCCACTTTAGATGATCATCCGGGTCGGCCCGCCCGTTCGTCCCCGCGTGACGAGGGCGCCCGCCGGCCGCCACGAATTCGTAAGGTTCCCGTCGGATAACCTACCGTTAGCTGCCGGATGTGAACCATTCAGCCGCTGGTGCACCCATCGGGAATCTGACCCAACTCCACCCGTTGTGAACGTGCTGGAGTGTGGTTAAGCTCTTCATGCGCGCCCCAATCGCCCGCTTCCCCCGTGGCAGGCGATCGGGGCGCGCTTCTCTTTGCCCGGGAACCCGCCGCCGGCCCGATCCGGCCACGCCGCCCCGGGGCCTCAGATCCAGCGACCGTCCAGCCACATCCGGGCCGACCAGTCCGCGTACGGCAGCAGCCGGCCGACGAAGATCGGATAGAAGTACCCGAAGCAGAGCGCCACCAGCAGCACGTACGAGCCGGCGATGATCCCGCCGACCAGCCGCCGGTCGGAGACCTCCTCGGCCGCGGGAGCGTCCGCCGTGCCGCCCGACGCGACGGGCGCGCCGGCCGGCGAGATGATCGCGCCGAGCACGTAGACCACCGCCAGCACCAGGAACGGCAGCGCCGGGGCGGCGTAGAAGGAGAACATCGTCCGCCCGTCCAGGGCGAACCAGAACCAGGGCAGCAGGCCGGCGGCCACGCAGAGCAGGATCGCCCCGGCCCGCCAGTCCCGTCTGGCCGCCCCGAGCCAGGCCGTGGCCGCCAGCGCCGGCAGGAACGACCACCAGAGCAGTGGCGTGCCGAGCAGCAGGATCTCCGAGGCGCAGCTCGGCGCGCCGCAGGCGCCCTTGCCCGACCAGTAGAAGGCCACCGGCCGGCCGAGCAGCAGCCACTGCCACGGCCAGGACTGGTACTTGTGCGGGTCGTCCAGATGGGTGTGGAAGCCGTATGCGGCCTTGTGGTACTCCCACAGGTTGATCAGCGGGCCGATGACCGGGGCGTCGCTCAGGCCCCGGGTGTTCGGGTAGCGGCTGGCCAGGCGGTAGTAGCCGTCGTCGCTGAGCAGCCAGCCCGACCAGGTGACCAGGTAGGTGCCGACCATCAGCACCCCAGCCAGCAGCAGCCAGGGCAGCTCATCGAGGAGGGCGTCCCGCCACGGTCGGCGTACCCCGGCGGAGCGGCGGACGCCGACCTCCCAGAAGATCACCAGCAGCGCGAAGGCCGGCACGAAGTAGATCCCGCTCCACTTGACCGCGCAGGCGCAGCCGAGCAGCACCCCGGCCAGCAGCCGCCACCACGGCCAGTCCCGCCAGCCCGACGACGACGGCCGGCCGGCCCGCCCCGGACGGGACGGGTCCAGCCCCGCGTCCAGCGCGCGGGCCCAGCGGCGCCGCCGGGCGTCCCGGTCCAGCACCAGGGCGCCGAAGCCGGACAGCACGAAGAGCAACAGGAATATGTCGAGCAGGGCGGTGCGGGAGAGCACCAGATGGAAGCCGTCCAGGGCGAGCAGCAGCCCGGCCGCGCAACCCAGCGTGGTGGAGCGGAACAGCCGCCGGCCGATCCGGACCAGCAGCAGCACCGACAGCGTCCCGGCGACGGCCGCCGCGAAGCGCCAGCCGAACTCGGGGGCGGTGGTCATCAGGTGCCCCGGGACGGAGATCCTGGTCTCGGCGTCCTGGTAGCCGAAGGCCCACTCACCGGCCCCGATCAGCCACTTGCCCAGCGGCGGGTGCACCACGTACGACGGGCCGTTGTCCTTGTAGTTCCACTCGACGCCCCGGTCGATCAGCCCGTACCCGTCGCGGGCGTAGTAGATCTCGTCGAAGATCTTGCCCTTGGGGCCGCTCAGGCCGACGAACCGCAGGATCGCCGCGATCAGCACGACCACCCCGGTGGCCAGCCAGGCGTGCCCGTCGAGCCGGGCGTCGACGGTGGCGAGCCGCCGCCGGACGATGGCCGGGACGCCGCGCCCGTCCGTCGCCGCGGACTCGCCGGCCGGGTCGGCGGCGGGGTGCCCGGTCGTTGTCAGGTCCGACCCGGACCGGCCCGCGCTCTGTGCTGTCGACGCACTCGTCACCCGGCGATCGTAGGCTGCGAAGGTGCCCGGTGGCGCCAGTCGTCTCCGAGGTTCGTGCCGCCGTCGATGAAGGAGCATCTTTCGTGGGTGAAATGTCCGAGGTAGGGCGCCTGATCCTGCTCGGCGCGCCGCTGGGCAACCCGGCCGACGCCTCGGCCCGGTTCCGCGAGGTGCTCGCCACCGCCGACGTGGTCGCCGCCGAGGACACCCGGCGGCTCACCCGGTTGGCCCGGGACCTGGCCGTCACGGTCCCCGGCCGGATCGTCTCCTACTTCGAGGGGAACGAGGAGCGGCGTACCCCGGAGCTGGTCGAGGTGCTCACCGCCGGGTACGTGGTCGCCCTGGTCACCGACGGCGGCATGCCCAGCGTCTCCGACCCCGGGTACCGGCTGGTCCGGGGCGCGCTCGACGCCGGCGTCCCGGTCACCGCCGCCCCCGGGCCCAGCGCGGTGACCACCGCCCTGGCGCTGTCCGGGCTGCCCAGCGACCGGTTCTGCTTCGAGGGCTTCCTGCCCCGCTCCCCGGGCACCCGCCGGTCCCGGCTGCGGGCCCTGGCCGCCGAGGAACGCACCCTGGTGCTCTTCGAGGCACCGCACCGGATCACCGGCGCGCTGGCCGACCTGGCCGCCATCTTCGGCCCCGACCGGCCCGCCGCGCTCTGCCGCGAGCTGACCAAGACGTACGAGGAGGTGGTCCGCCGGCCGCTGGGCGAGCTGGCCGACTGGGCCGCCGAGGGCGAGCCCCGAGGCGAGATCACCCTGGTGGTGGCCGGCGCGCCGCCCAAAGCCGCGGCCCGGCCCGACGACGACACGCTCCGCGCGGCCGTGGCCGAGCGGGAGTCCGCCGGCCTGTCCCGGCGGGACGCCATCACCGAGGTCGCGACCGAGTACGGGCTGCGGCGCCGCGAGGTCTACGGCGTCGTGCACAGCTGACCGGCGTGTCGGCGACAAATCGGACGGAGTGTCGCGGTCCCGGACCGCCCGCCGACACCCCGGCGCGCCTATTGATTCGCCGGCACCCCGAGGCGGTCACTACGCTTGCTGGTCATGAGTCACGTTCTCGCCGCGGTCGCCTGGCCCTACGCCAACGGCCCGCGCCACATCGGCCACGTATCCGGATTCGGCGTTCCCTCCGACGTCTTCGCCCGGTACATGCGGATGGCCGGACACGACGTGCTCATGGTCTCGGGCACCGACGAGCACGGCACGCCGATCCAGGTGCAGGCCGACGCCGAGGGGGTCACCCCGCGCGAGCTGGCCGACCGGTACAACCGGGTGATCGTCGAGGACCTGCACGGCCTCGGCCTCTCCTACGACCTGTTCACCCGCACCACCACCCGCAACCACTACGCGGTGGTGCAGGAGCTGTTCGAGGGGATGTACCGCAACGGCTACATCGTCCCGAAGACCACCATGGGGGCGATCTCCCCATCCACCGGCCGGACCCTGCCCGACCGCTACATCGAGGGCACCTGCCCGATCTGCGGCTACGACAGCGCCCGCGGCGACCAGTGCGACAACTGCGGCAACCAGCTCGACCCGGTCGACCTGATCAACCCGAGGTCGAAGATCAACGGCGAGACGCCGAAGTTCGTCGAGACCGAGCACTTCTTCCTCGACCTGCCCGCCCTGGCCGACGTGCTGCGGCAGTGGCTGGACAGCCGGGAGGGCTGGCGCCCCAACGTGCTGCGGTTCTCCAGGAACCTGCTCGACGACCTCCAGCCCCGGGCCATCACCCGGGACCTGGAGTGGGGCGTGCCGATCCCCCTGGACGGCTGGCGGGACCGCAACGACAAGCGGATCTACGTCTGGTTCGACGCGGTGATCGGCTACCTGTCCGCCTCGATCGAGTGGGCCCGCCGCTCCGGCGACCCGGAAGCCTGGCGGAAGTACTGGAATTCGAAGGACGGCGAGGGCAGCGTTCCGACGGCCGACGGAGTCGGCGGTGACGCGCGCAGCTACTACTTCATGGGCAAGGACAACATCGTCTTCCACTCGGTGATCTGGCCGGCGCTGCTCTCCGGCTACTCCGGCGAGGGCAGCCGGGACGGCGAACCGGGCGAGCTGGGCCGGCTCAACCTCCCCACCGAGGTGGTCTCCAGCGAATACCTGACCATGGAGGGGCGCAAGTTCTCCTCGTCCCGCAAGGTCGTCATCTACGTCCGGGACTTCCTGGCGCGGTACGACGCGGACGCGCTGCGCTACTTCATCGCCGCCGCCGGCCCGGAGAGCAACGACACCGACTTCACCTGGGCCGAGTTCCTCCGCCGCAACAACGATGAGCTGGTCGCCGGCTGGGGCAACCTGGTCAACCGGTCCGTCTCCATGGCCGCGAAGAACTTCGGGGCGATCCCGCCGGTCGACCCGGCTGGCCTCACCGAGGCCGACGAGGCGCTGCTCGCCACCGCCCGAGCCGGCTTCGCCGTCGTCGGCGACCTGATCGCCAAGCACCGGCAGAAGCAGGCCATCGGCGAGGCGATGAAGGTGGTCGCCGAGGCCAACCGGTACCTGTCCGACCAGGCGCCGTGGAAGCTCAAGGGCGAGGACGACAAGCCGCGGATGGGCACCGTCCTGCACGTCGCCCTCCAGGTGATCAGCGACGCCAACACGCTGCTCACCCCGTTCCTGCCGCACTCCGCGCAGCAGGTCCACGAGTTGCTCGGCGGCACCGGCGTGCACGCGCCGATGCCCTCGATCGTGGAGGTCGACGACCTCGACGGCGGGCCGGGATACCCGGTGCTGACCGGGGACTACACGGTCGGCGCGCGCTGGGAGTCCGTACCGCTGGAGGCCGGCCGGCCACTGACCGCGCCGACGCCCGTCTTCCGCAAGCTCGACCCGTCCATCGTCGACGAGGAACTGGCCCGGCTCGGCGGCTGACCCCGAACCGACCACGAACGCGGCCCCCGGGGTGACCCGGGGGCCGCGAGTCCATGCCGGCGTCGGCTCAGGCGCGGGCCATCGACGGCGCGCTGACGAACTCCATGATCGCCTGGTTGACCTGGTCGGCGTTCGTCCACGGGGTGCCGTGCGGCGCGCCCGGAAGCGTGACCAAGTGGCTGTTCGGCAGCATCGGCTGCAACCGCTGCCCGGTCTTCGGGTACGGCAGCACGTTGTCCTTGTCGCCCTGCACGATCAGCACCGGTACGTCGATGCGCGGCAGGTCGCCCCGGAAGTCGGTCTGCCAGGCCGTCACGGAGTCGTAGGTGCCCTTCGCCGACGCCCGCGCGCCGATCTCCCAGTGCGCCCGGTGCGCCTCCTCGCTGACCAGCTTGCCCTTGTTCTCCTGATAGTTGAAGAACGCCTCGCAGAAGGTGGTGAGGTAGGCGAAGCGGTCGGCGAGAATCGCCTGCTGGAAGCCGTCGAAGAGGCTCTTCTCGACCCCCTCCGGGTTGTCCGCGGTCTTCAGCAGGTACGGCGCCAGCGGGGCCAGCAGCACCGCCCGGTCCACCCGCCCCGAGCCGTACGCCCCCAGGTAGCGGGTCACCTCGCCGGTGCCCATCGAGTGCCCGATCAGGAGCGCGTTGCGCAGATCCAGCTCGTTCATCAGCACGTCGAGGTCGGCGGCGAAGGTGTCGTAGTCGTACCCCATCGCCGGTTGGGCGGACGCGCCGAAGCCGCGACGGTCGTACGTGATCGTCCGGTAACCGGCGTTGAGCAGGGCGGTGGTCTGCTTCTCCCAGGTCGCCCCGTTGAACGGGAAGCCGTGGATCAGCACCACCGGCTGCCCGGAGCCATGGTCCTCGTAGTACAGATCGATGGGGGCGGAGTTCTCCGTCCCCACGGTGATGAACGGCATGATCGTCTCCTGATGCGCGGCGTCTCGGACCTGCCGCGCATTCCCGGGCCGTCCCCCGTTATGCCACCGGATAGGGCAGGTCCACCACCCGGTCGTCGGTCACCTCGGCACCCGGCGCCCAGGTCTCGTAGACGCCCCGTTCGTGGCACTGTGCCCCGGTCGTCAGCACCGTGTCCGCATCCGGGCGACACAGTCGCAGCCGCAGCCAGCCCGCCTCCTCCCGGAGCACCAGGCAGGGCACGCCCCGCCAGGTGGCGTGGCGCAGCCGGCGGGCCGCCGAGTCCACCGGGTACCGGGCCGCCCGGGTCATCGCCAGCACCCGGAACCCGCCGGGCTGGTCGGCCACCGCCTCGTACTCCCCGCCGGCGTACGCGCCGACGAGCTGGGTGGAGCGCGGCGCGTCGCCGGTCGGCACGTACTCCTGGTCGGGGGAGAGGCCGGGCACCGCGGCGAGCAGGTGCCGCCACTGCGGGCCGACCATCCGCAGCCAACCGCGCTGCTCCGCCTGGTAGGTGTAGAGCACCATCTCCACCCCCTCGGCCGGGTAGGCGAGCAGGGTGGCGTTGGCCGGCATCGGCAGGTCCGCGAAGTCCCGGGTGATGTACTCCGGGATGAGCTGGGCGTTGCTCGGCACGAACCCGGTACCCAGCACCGGCGGCCCGAGCCGGTCCCGGGGCGGCAGCGCGCCCAACCCCAGGTGCGCCGCGCCGATCGGCACGTCGTAGTCGCCCGGGCCGGCGGCCCGCCACCGCAGCGCGTACGCCACGTCGGTGCCGTCCCGGCCGCCCTCGCCGTCCCCCCGCAGCACGGCCATCCCGGCCGGTGTCCGCAGGTGCGCGACGTCGTGCTCCCGGTAGCAGAAGCCGTGCGGCAGCCAGCCCCGCACGTACCCGCCGAGCTGGCGGGCGGAGAGCACCTTGACCATCCGGGTGCCCGGCCGGATCACCGCCGAGGCGCGGACCCTGGTGAGCACCGGATCGCCGGCCGCCGCCGGTTGCTGGCTGAGCTGGTGCACCTGCGCCCAGCCCCGATCCCGGTGCACCGGCATCAGCAGCGGCGACTCCGCCTCCTCGGTCGGCTCGGTCGCCCCGTGCACCGCGGTGACCTCGGTGACGTGCACGAACCGCCGCCAGGGGTGGGTGGCGCCGGGCCGGGGCGCCCACTCGAAACCGGGTACCTCGTCGGCGCTGAACAGCTCGTACGCCGCGCCCCGGGCGATCTCCTCCGCCGGGTGGTCCCGGCCGTCGTACGTCACGTGCAGCCCGGCCCGCTCCGACGCGGTGCCGCTGGCCTGAGGGGTGACCGTCACCTGCGGCACACTAAGCGTGACAGATGTTGTGTGAGTGAACAGTCGATGGCGCTCCGGGAACGCGCCCCGGCAGTGGTGTGTGATGCTGGCCGCGATGACCGAGCAGACCGAATCCCGCAAGCAGCGCGCCGCCCGTCGGGCCGGTGAGTTCCCGCCCGCCCCGGAGGCGCTGCCCCGGCCCGTGCTGGACAGCCACACCCACCTCGACATCACCGTCAGCGAGGCCGGCGTGCCCGGCGGCGGTCCCGCCGACGACCCGGTCGCGGCGGCGATCGAGGTGGCGGCCCGCGTCGGCGTGGACCGGCTGGTCCAGGTCGGCGTCGACCTGGCCTCCTCCCGCTGGGGCGCCGACGTCGCCGAGAAGTACCCAGCGGTGCTGGCCACCGTGGCGCTGCACCCGAACGAGGCGCCCCGGCTGACCGACCTCGACGAGGCGCTGCGCCGGATCGAGGCCCTCGCCGCCCGGGACCGGGTCCGGGGCGTCGGCGAGACCGGGATGGACTTCTTCCGTACCGGCGACGAGGGGCGGGCCGCGCAGGAGGTGAGCTTCCGCGCGCACATCGCCATCGCCAAGCGGTACGGCAAGGCGCTGGTCATCCACGACCGGGACGCGCACGCCGAGGTGCTGCGCATCCTCGACGACGAGGGCGCCCCGGACACGGTGGTGCTGCACTGCTTCTCCGGCGACGCGGACTTCGCCGCCGAGTGCGTCCGCCGGGGCTACCTGCTCAGCTTCGCCGGCACGGTCACCTTCGGCAGCGCGGGGGCGTTGCGGGAGGCCGCCGCGCTCACCCCGCTCGACCAGATCCTGGTGGAGACCGACGCGCCGTACCTGACCCCGATGCCGCACCGGGGACGGCCGAACGCGTCGTACCTGATCCCGCTGACGGTCCGGTCGCTCGCCGCGACCACCGGCGCCGACCTCGACGAGCTGTGCGCGGCGATCTCGGCGACCGGCGACCGCGTCTTCGGCCCGTGGTGAGCGGGGCGGACCCCGCCGCTACGCTACGGGGCGTGACCGGTCTCCTCGGCCCGGCGGAGATCCGGGAACTCGCCGCCCGCCTCGGCGTCGCCCCCACCAAGAGGCTCGGCCAGAACTTCGTGCACGACCCGAACACGGTCCGCAGGATCGTCACCACCGCCGGCCTGGCCCCGGACGATGTGGCGTTGGAGGTCGGCCCCGGGCTCGGCTCGCTCACCCTGGCCCTGCTCCCGGTCGCCGCGCACGTGCACGCCGTGGAGATCGACCCGACGCTGGCCGGCGCGCTGCCGGAAACCGCCGCCCGGTTCGCCGGCCCGGACGCCGCCCGGCTCACCGTGCACCGCGCCGACGCGCTGCGCGTCCGCGCGGCCGAGCTGGCCGAGCCGCCGCCCACCGCGCTGGTGGCCAACCTGCCGTACAACGTCGCGGTGCCGGTGGTGCTGCACCTCCTCGCCGAGCTGCCCACCCTCCGGCACGGCCTGGTGATGGTGCAGAAGGAGGTCGCCGACCGGCTCGTCGCCGGTCCCGGCTCCAAGGTGTACGGCATCCCGTCGGTCAAGCTGGCCTGGTACGCCCGCGCCCGGGCCGCCGGGAAGGTGCCGCCGAACGTCTTCTGGCCGGTGCCGAACGTCGACTCCGGCCTGGTCGCCTTCACCCGCCGCGAGCCGCCACGCGCCGACGTCGCCCGGCAGGCGGTCTTCGCCGTGGTCGACGCGGCGTTCGCGCAGCGCCGCAAGACCCTGCGCGCCGCCCTCGCGGGCTGGGCCGGCGGCGCGGACCGGGCCGCCGCCGCGCTCACCGCCGCCGGGGTCGACCCCGGCGCCCGCGGCGAGTCGCTCACCGTCGAGCAGTTCGCCGCCATCGCCGCGTCGGCCCCGACCGCCGCGCCGGCCGCGCAGTAGGCTGGCGCCGTGCCCGACCCCGCCGAGGAGTTGATCGTGGAGAAGCCGTTCGACATCCGCCTGCGCCTGCGGGACATCGCCCCGTGACCGAGGCCTGGCGACCGGACGACGAGGACGAGCAGCGGCGGCGTGGGGCCAGCGGACCGGTGAAGGTCCGGGTGCCCGCCAAGGTCAACCTGCATCTCGGGGTGGGCCCGCTGCGCCGTGACGGCTACCACGAGCTGAACACCGTCTACCACGCGATCTCGATCTACGACGAGCTGACCGCCCGGCGGGGCGACACCCTCACCCTGACCATGGAGGGGGAGGGGGCCGGCGAGCTGGCCCTGGACGACACCAACCTGGCGATCCGGGCCGCCCACGCCCTCGCCGGGTACGCCGGCGTCCCCCCGTACGCCCGGCTGCACCTGCGCAAGCAGATCCCGCTCGCCGGCGGGCTGGCCGGTGGCAGCGCCGACGCGGCCGCCGCCCTGGTCGCCTGCGACGCCCTCTGGGGCACCGGGCTGTCCCGCGACGAGCTGGCCGGCATCGCCGCCGACCTCGGCTCCGACGTGCCCTTCCTGATCCACGGCGGCACCGCGCTCGGCACCGGCCGGGGCGAGGCGGTCAGCCCGGTGCTGGCCCGCGCCACCTCCTGGCACTGGGTGGTGGCGGTCGCCGACGGCGGCCTCTCCACCCCCGCGGCGTACCGCGAGCTGGACCGGCTCCGCGACGCCGGCACCGCGGGCGAGGCGCTGGGCAGCACCGACGCGCTGCTCGGCGCGCTGCGCCAGCGTGACCCGCGGGTGCTCGCCGCCGCCCTCGGCAACGACCTCCAGGCCGCCGCGCTGAGCATGCGCCCGGCGCTGGCCGACACCCTGAAGGCGGGGGAGGTGGCCGGGGCGCTCGCCGGTATCGTCTCCGGGTCCGGCCCGACCTGCGCCTTCCTCGCCGCCGACGCCGCCGACGCGGCGCGGATCGCCGCCGAGCTGGAGGCCGCCGAGGTGTGCCGGGAGGCCCGGGTCGCCCACGGCCCGGTCGCCGGAGCGCGCATCAGCTGAGCCGGCCGGGGCCACCCTGGCAGCCCCCCGTCGTCGGGACTGCCGACGGCCGCCGCCCCGGCGGGCACGTCACGCCGCGGCCGGAACGGAACAATCGGGCGCCGGGGTCGGTTGACCTGAGGGGCCCGGCGCCCGGCCGGACGGCCAGGTGCCCGCGTACCCTGAAACGTCGCAGGCGTCCCACGTGCCCCCGGCACCGGGACGCCTTGATTATGGGAGGTAGGTGAGGTCGTGGCCAACATCGTCAACCTGGACCGGGTGTCCAAGGGGTACGGCGCCGCCGGGCCGCTGCTCACCGACGTCTCGCTCGGCCTCGACGACGCCGACCGGATCGGCGTGGTCGGCCTCAACGGCGCCGGCAAGTCCACCCTGCTGCGGCTGCTCACCAAGCAGGAGGAGCCCGACGACGGCCGGGTCACCCACCGTCGCGACCTGCGCGTCCTCTGGCTGCCGCAGAGCCTCACCCTCGCCCCCGAGGCCACCGTGCGGGACGTCGTGCTCGGCACCGCCTGGCTCGGCCAGAGCATGGGCGCCGAGCACGAGTGGGCCGGCGACGCCGGCGTACGGGCCATCCTCGACGGCCTCGGCATGCCGTACCTCGGCCTCGACCAGCCGGTCGGCCCGATGTCCGGGGGCGAGCGGCGCCGGGTCGCCCTGGCCGCCCTGCTGGTCCGCGAATCCGACCTGCTGATCCTCGACGAGCCCACCAACCACCTCGACGTCGGCGGCGTCGACTGGCTGGCCAGGTACCTGGTCGGCCGCAAGGGCGCGCTCGTCGTGGTCACCCACGACCGGTGGTTCCTCGACGAGGTCTGCACCGACACCTGGGAGGTCGCCGACCGGGCCGTCCGGGCGTACGAGGGCGGCTTCGCCGCCTGGATCCTCGCCCGCGCCGAGCGCGAGCGGGTCGCCGCCGCCACCGAGGCCCGCCGGCAGAACCTCCTCCGCAAGGAGATCGCCTGGCTGCGCCGCGGCCCGCCCGCCCGCACGTCCAAGCCGCAGTTCCGCATCGACGCGGCCAACGCGCTGATCGCCGACGTCCCGGAGCCGCGCGACACCATGTCGCTGCAGCGGCTCGCCACCGCCCGGCTCGGCAAGCAGGTGTACGACCTGGAGCACGTCAGGCTGCACGCCGGCCCGAAGGAGATCCTGCACGACACCACCTGGCAGGTCGGCCCCGGCGACCGGATCGCCGTCCTCGGGCGCAACGGCTCCGGCAAGACCACGCTGCTGCGGATGCTCGCCGGACTGAGCCGCCCCGAGAGCGGCCGGTTCGCCACCGGTTCGACCGTCAAGCCGGCGTTCCTCTCCCAGGAACTCGCCGAACTCCCCGGCCACCTGCGGGTCCTCGAAGCCGTCGAGGAGGTCGCCCGCCGGGTCCAGTTCGGCGACCGGGAGATCTCCGCCGCCCAGCTCGCCGAGATCTTCGGCTTCGACGACCGGCGGCTCTGGACCCCGGTCAGCAACCTCTCCGGCGGGGAGCGCCGTCGGCTGCAGATGCTCCGGCTGCTCGCCGGCGAGCCCAACGTGCTCCTCTTCGACGAGCCCACCAACGACCTGGACACCGACACCCTCGCCGCGCTCGAGGATCTCCTCGACTCCTGGCCCGGCACGATCATCGTGGCCAGCCACGACCGGTACCTGATCGAGCGGGTCACCGACGTCGCGTACGGGATGTTCGGTGACGGGCGGCTGGTGCACCTGCCCGGCGGGGTCGACGAGTACCTGGCCCGGGCCGCGGCCGACGGGCCCGGCCTTGCGCGCGGCGCGGTCGCGCCCGGCCCGGCGACGCCGGCCACCGTCCGGAGCGGGATGTCCGCCGCCGAGGTCCGGGTGGCGAAGAAGGAGCTGAGCCGGCTGGAACGGCAGGTCGGCAAGCTTGATCAGAAGGAGGCCGCCCTCCTCGACCAGCTCGCCGCCAACGCCACCGACTATGCCACGGTCGCCGAGCTGGACGCCCAGCTCAAGGAACTGCGGGCCGAGCGGGAGCGGACCGAGGAGACCTGGCTCGCCCTCGCCGAGGACCTGCCGACCGGCTGAACGCGCCACGGGTGGGGGGTGTGCGGCGTCACTTCCCCCGCGTGCGGGACAATCGCCGGCGACCCCTCACCCGAACGGTCTTGGAGACTCAGACATGGCCCACACCCCCGTCAACCACCCCGCGCGGCCGATCTACCGGGCGATCGGCGGGCTCGTTGGTCTGTACTTCGTGGTCTTCGGCGTGCTCGGCATCATCGCGAGCGCCGGCAACGACGTCCTCGCCCAGGACGGCACCACGGTCCTCGGCCAGGGCACCAACACCGGTTACTCGCTGCTCGCCGTCCTGTTCGGCCTCATGATCCTGGCCGGCACCGCCATCGGCCGGAACCTCGACGTGGCGGTCAACCAGTGGCTGTCGTACGCGCTGATGGCCCTCGGCCTGGCCGAGCTGGCCTTCATCCGGACCGACGCGAACATCTTCAACTTCTCCATCATCACGGTCATCGTGACCTTCACCCTCGCCCTCGTCCTGCTGATGGTCGGCATGTACGGCAAGGTCGGCACCGACGAGGAGAAGAACGCCTGGGAGAAGGCTCGTCTCGTCCTGTAGATCCTGCTGCGCTCGCGGGGCCCGGCTGGTTGCCGGGCCTTCGGCGTTTTCGGGGACAGGCCCCACCCGGTCAAGTGACAATGTGGCGAGATCGGTCACTTGGCTGGAGGAGCTCATGCCGCACTTTCCGGTGAACCACCCCGCGCGGCCGCTCTACCGGGTCCTGTCGGGGCTCGTCGGGCTCTACATCCTGGTCTTCGGGGTGTACGGGGTGGTCGAGACGTGGGGCGACGGGCTCTTCGCCCGGGGCTCGGACTACGCGCTCGGACTCCGCACCAACCTGGCCTTCTCGCTGGTCTCCGTGGTGTTCGGCATCGTGCTGATGGTCGGGGCGTCCCGCCGCGGCAACCTCGGCCACTACATGAACCTCACCGCCGGGGCGGTCTTCCTGGTCACCGCCATCCTGATGATGGCGGTGCTGCAAACCTCGGCGAACTTCCTCAACTTCTCGATGTCCACCGTCATCGTGTCGCTGCTGTTCGGGCTGGTCCTGCTCGCCACCGGCCTCTACGACAAGGTCGGCAGCGAGGAACACGCCGAGGCCGAGCGCCGCCGCCGCAACCACTCGATCTCCGAGGCCGGCGCCCGCTGACCCGCCCGCCGGTCAACCCGGCTTGCGGACCGTGATCAGGCCCGGCTTGGCCTCCAGGTGCGACAGCCCGCTCCAGGCCAGGTTGACCAGGTGGGCGGCGACCGTCTCCTTGCGCGGCTTGCGCACCTCCAGCCACCAGCGGCCGGTCAACGCCACCATGCCCACCAGCGCCTGCGAGTAGAGCTCGGCCAGCTTCGGGTCGTACCCACGGCTGGAGAACTCCGCGCCCAGGATATGCTCCACCTGGTGCGCGACGTCGTTCATCACGCTGCTGAAGTTGCCCGTCGCCGACATCAGCGGCGACTCCCGGACCAGCACCCGGAACCCGCTGGTCTCCTCCTCGATGTACGTCAGCAGGGTCAGCGCCGCCTGCTCCAGCAGCTCCCGGGGGTGCCCCGCGGTCAACGCCGTCGTGATCCGCTCCAGCAGCGAACGGACCTCCCGGTCCACCACCACCGCGTAGAGCCCCTCCTTGCCGCCGAAGTGCTCGTAGACCACCGGCTTGGAGACCCGGGCCCGGGTGGCCACCTCCTCGATCGAGGTGGCGTCGAAGCCGCGCTCGGCGAAGATCTGCCGGGCGATCGCGATCAGCTGCTCGCGCCGCTGCGCCGCGGACATCCGTACCCGCGAGGAGGACTTCGCCGCCGAGACGGCCCGCCGTTTTGCGGTGCTGGCGTCGTTGCCGGGAACCTCGGTCATCTCGTCACCTCGCTGGCGCTCGGTGACGCCCTGCCGTGGGATTGGCGTGCTCACGTCATGGCCGTGCCGGCCCGGTGGCCGGTGCCGTGGCGACGCCGGATTCGCCGGCGGTGTTCAAGCTCGATCATCTGGCCATCCTGCCAGGCGGGTGCGCGACCCACCGCCCGGTTTCACCGCTCCGGCTCCACCGACCCGGCCGTGAGCCGTTCGGGACCGACCAGCTTGGCCGTGATGCGTTCCGGCTTCGGCCAGCGCACCGCCCGGGCGGCGCCGGTCTTCTCAAGCAGCCAGATCACCCGCGCCGACGGCGTGGTGGATGGCCTGGTGGCAGCCGGCGCCACGATGCGAGCGTCCAGGGATCGGGGCCGAGGCGCTAAGCTGTGGGCGACCTTTCGGCCGTGGTGTAATTGGCAACACCCGGGTCTTTGGTACCCGTGTTTCAGGTTCGAACCCTGGCGGCCGAGCTTTCCTATTGCGTCCGGATGCTGTCTGACTGGGGTAACGGGCGAACGGTCCGGGCCACGTGGTTAGCATGGCCGCGAGACTGTCGCCATCCCGACGGGAGCCACGTCGTGCCCGAGCCCCACCTCCGCACCGTTGTCGTGCTTGCCGCCGGTGAGGGCAAGCGGATGAAGTCGTCCCTGCCCAAGGTGCTGCACCCACTGCTCGGTCGTACCCTGCTGGGCCACGTGCTGGCCGCGGCCGCGCCGCTACGCGCGGACCGCTCGGTGGTGGTGGTCGGGCACGGCGCCGACCAGGTCCGTGCCCACCTGGCCGAGATCGCCCCGGAGGCCACCCCGGTGCTCCAGGCCCAGCAGCTCGGCACCGGGCACGCCGTCAGGATCGCGCTGGAGGCGGTGCCGGACGCCGCCGGCACCGTCGTGGTGATCAACGGAGATGTGCCGCTGCTGCGGCCGGAGACCGTCGCCGCCCTCGTCGAGGCGCACGAGGGCGCGGGCGCGGCGGCGACCGTGCTCGCCGCCGAGGTGCCCGACCCGACCGGCCTGGGCCGGATCGTGCGGGACGCCGCCGGTCGGCTCGAGCAGATCGTCGAGGAGCGCGACGCGACCCCGGACCAGCGGGCGCTGCGGGAGATCAACGCCGGTATCTACGCCTTCGACCTGGCGCGGCTGCGCGAGGCCCTGGGCAAGCTCTCCACCGACAACGAACAGGGCGAGGAGTACCTGACCGACGTGTTCGGGCTGCTCCGTGACGCCGGTGAGCCGGTAGCGGTGCACGTCGCCGCGGACCACGTGGAGACGCTGGGCTGCAACGACCGGGTGGAGCTGGCCGCGCTGCGCCGGCTGCTGCGCGACCGGGTCAACGAGGGCTGGATGCGCGCCGGGGTGAGCATCCTCGACCCGGACACCACCTGGATCGACGTGACGGCGGCGGTCGAGCGGGACGCGGTGATCGACCAGAACACCCAGCTCCAGGGTGCGACGACGGTCGGCGCCGGAGCGCTGGTCGGTCCGGACGTCACGCTGATCGACACCACCGTGGGCGAGGGCGCGACCGTGCTGCGCAGCCACGCGGTGGGCGCCGAGGTGGGCGCGGGCGCCAGCGTCGGCCCGTACGCGTACCTGCGGCCGGCCGCGAGGCTGGCGGAGAAGTCGAAGGTCGGCACGTTTGTCGAGGTGAAGAACTCCGAGCTGGGTGCGGGCGCCAAGGTGCCGCACCTGACGTACGTGGGTGACGCGACGATCGGGGCGAAGGCGAACATCGGCGCCGCGACGATCTTCGTGAACTACGACGGGGTGAACAAGCACCGCACCACGGTCGGCGAGGGGGCTTTCGTGGGCTGTGATACCAGCCTGATCGCCCCGGTCGAGGTGGGTGCCGGGGCGTACGTGGCGGCGGGCAGCGCGATCGCCCAGGACGTGCCGCCGGGGGCGCTGGGGGTGACCCGGGCGCCGCAGCGCAACATCGAGGGCTGGGTGGCTCGCAAGCGCCCGGGAACCGTTTCTGCGGCGGCGGCCGAGCGGGCGGGACGGGCCGGTGAGGGTGCGTCGGGGAACCCCGGATCGGCAAGCGAAGGTGAGCCACTGCACGGGGGTGCGGAGACCGTGGGTGGACCGTCCGGCGCGGGGGATACTGCAACCGAATAGTCCCCGGCCCCACACCGCCGCCGGGAACGACCGACCAACGGGAGCAGACGGGCCCATGGGCAGCATCGTCGCCGAAAACCGCAAGAGCCTGATGCTCTTTTCCGGACGTGGCTTTCCGGAGTTGGCCAAGGAGATCGGTGAGGTGCTCGGCATCGCGCCGACCCCCTCCGACTCGTACGACTTCGCGAACGGTGAGATCTTCGTACGGTTCAAGGACTCGGTGCGCGGTTCGGACGCCTTCGTGGTGCAGTCCGTGACGCACGGGGTCAACACCTGGGTCATGGAGACCCTGATCATGATCGACGCGCTGAAGCGCGGTTCGGCCAAGCGGATCACCGTGGTGCTGCCGTTCTACCCGTACGCGCGGCAGGACAAGAAGCACCGGGGCCGGGAGCCGATCTCGGCCCGGCTGATCGCCGACCTGTTGAAGACGGCGGGGGCGAACCGGATCCTCACGGTCGACCTGCACACCGCGCAGATCCAGGGTTTCTTCGACGGCCCGGTGGACCACCTCTTCGCGATGGACATCCTCGCCGAGTACGTCGAGCGCAGGTACGCGGGCCGGCCGATGACCGTGGTGGCGCCGGATTCGGGCCGGGTGCGGGTGGCCGAGCGCTGGACCGACCGGCTGGGCGGCTGCCCGCTGGCGTTCATCCACAAGACCCGTGACCCGCTGAAGCCCAACCAGGTGGTGGCGAACCGGGTGGTCGGTGACGTCGAGGGTCGGGTCTGCCTGATCGTGGACGACATGATCGACACCGGTGGCACGATCACCAAGGCCGCCGACATCCTGAAGGAGTCCGGGGCGGCCGAGATCGTCGTCGCCGCCACCCACGCCCTGCTGTCGGACCCGGCGACCGAGCGGCTGAAGAACAGCCCGATCAGCGAGGTCGTAGTGACGAACACCCTGCCGATCACGCCGGAGAAGCAGCTCGACAAGCTCACCGTGCTGTCGATCGCGCCGCTGCTGGCCCGGGCGATCCGCGAGGTCTTCGACGACGGTTCGGTGACCACCCTCTTCGGTGGCCTGAGCTGATCTTCCGCGGCGCGGTGAGCGCGTCGCACGGCGGCACCGTTCCCGTCGGCCCGCAGGCCGACGGGAACGGTGATCTGGGGACTGCCGGAAAGCGCGGAATCCGCTCGGGTAGACTGGTGCGGTTGCCACGGCGAGGGTGCCCGGCGGGCCGCTGAAAAGCACCGCACGGAGGCGCCGTCATCGACGCGGTGCTCCGGGCAGTCGTTCATGACGCATGAGCCCCAGCGAGCCCCTCGCCCAGCACCGCAAGACGACAAGCCGCCGCAGCGAAAGCATCAGGAGTTTCCCCGTGTCCGAGGTAAAGATCAGCGCCGAGCCCCGTACCGAGTTCGGCAAGGGTGGTGCCCGTCGTACCCGCCGGGCCGGCAAGGTGCCCGCCGTGCTGTACGGCCACGGCGAGAAGCCCAAGCACATCGCGCTCCCGGCGCGTGAGTTCGCCGCCGCGATCCGCAAGGGTGGCGCCAACCAGCTCTTCGCGATCGAGGTGAGCGACGGCACCCAGGTGCTGGCGCTGCCGAAGGCGATCCAGCGTGACCCGATCAAGGACTCGTTCGAGCACGTCGACCTGCTGCTGGTCCGTCGTGGCGAGAAGGTCACCGTCGAGGTTCCGGTCCAGCTGACCGGTGAGGCCGCGCGGGACACCCTGATCGTGCACGACCACGACACCCTCTCGGTGATCGCCGACGCCACCAAGGTGCCGGACCACCTGGAGGCCTCGATCGACGGCGCGGAGCCGGGCGTCCAGATCACCGCCGCCGACGTCGAGCTGCCGGCCGGTGTCGAGCTGGCCACCGACCCGGAGATGCCGGTCGCCACGGTGACCGCCGCGCCGACCGCCGAGCAGCTCGAGGCGACCCTCCCCGAGGTCGAGGAGGCCGCCGAGGAGGCCGAGGCCGAGGTCGGCGAGGAGACCACCGCCGCCGAGGGTGCCGAGACGCCGGCCGCCGAGGGCGAGGCCCCGGCCGAGGCGCGGACCGAGGCCTGATCGGTCCGCAAGCTGTGCGGCAGGCGCTCCCGGGGTTCGGGGGCGCCTGTCGGCGTATCGGGACGTCCGCCGGGTGGCGGCGGCGCGGGAGGGGCGTGGCGTGACGGACGAGGCAGGGCCGTGGCTGGTGGTCGGCCTGGGCAACCCCGGTCGGGAGTACGCGGGTAACCGGCACAACGTCGGCTTCATGGTGGCCGAGCTGCTCGCCGGCCGGGTGGGCGGGAAGTTCGGCCGGCACAAGCGCGCGGTGGCGGAGGTCGCCGAGGGGCGGCTCGGCTTCGGCGGGCCGAAGCTGGTGCTGGTGAAGCCGCTGACGTACATGAACCTTTCCGGTGGCCCGGTGGCCGCGCTGGCGCAGTTTTACAAGATCCCGCCGGGCCGGGTGATCGCGGTGCACGACGAGCTGGACATCCCGTACGGCCAGCTGCGGGTGAAGTGCGGCGGCGGCGAGGGTGGGCACAACGGCCTGCGGTCGATGTCGAGGTCGCTCGGCACCAAGGAGTACGTCCGGGTCCGGTTCGGCGTCGGCCGGCCGGCGGGGCGGCAGGACCCGGCCGACTACGTGCTGTCGGACTTCTCCACGGTCGAGCGTAAGGAGCTGGAGTTCCTGGTCGACCGGGCGGCGGACGTGGTGGAGTCGGTGATCACCCGTGGGGTGGAGCCGACGCAGAACCTCTACCACGGCGGCTGACCCGGGCGGGGCGTGCGTGGACCGGCCGGTTCGGGCCGGTAGTCTGCCCCTTCTGACGTGGCGGGAGCCGACGACGCGGGTCGTGGCGGGGCGACGGGAGCGGTACATGGGCAGTCCTCCGATGATCGACGGCGCGTTCGCCCGGTGGTTGGCGGCGCGGGCCGGGCAGGCGCTGGTCAACCTGCGCGCGGAGATGGGTTTCGCGGACGCGGGGGCGTTGAGGTCGGCCGGGGACAAGGTCTCGCACGACCTGATCCGTACCGAGCTGGCGAAGTGGCGCCCGGCCGACGCGGTGCTCTCCGAGGAGGACGAGGGTTCCCGGCTGGCCTGGGCGGCCGAGGTGAGCAGCGACGCGGTGTCCCGGCTGAACGCCGACCGGGTCTGGATCATCGACCCGTTGGACGGCACCCGGGAGTTCGCCGAGGAGGGGCGCTCGGACTGGGCGGTGCACGTGGCGCTCTGGGCGCGCCAGGCGCCGACCCCGCACGGCCTGGTCGCTGGCGCGGTGGGCCTGCCGGCGCAGCACCGGGTGCTGGGCACGGACTACCCGCCGGCGTACCCGCCGATGACGTTGGAGGCGGCGACGTCGGGCGGCGGCCGAACCATCCGGTTGGCGGCCAGTCGTAGCCGTCCGCCGGTTTTCCTGACCGATCTGGCGGAGGAGGTCGACGCTCATCTGGTCCCGATGGGCTCGGCGGGCGCGAAGATCGCCGCTGTGGTCACCGGTGAGGTCGACGCGTACATCCACGCCGGCGGCCAGTACGAGTGGGATTCGGCCGCTCCGGTCGCTGTGGCGACGGCCACCGGACTGCATGCTTCCCGGATCGACGGTTCTGAGCTGAAATACAACGAGGCCGACCCACGTCTGCCCGACCTGCTGGTCTGCCGCAAGGATCTCGCCAGTCGGTTGCTTGCAGCGTTGCAGCGGCATTCCGGGTAACCTGTCGTTCTTCCTCACGTGTCCGACCGGAAAGGTCTGGAATCCCCATGAGCGGATCCGAGCGAATCGAGGCCGTGTCATGACCGCCCCCGCCGCGTATCAGGTCTCGCACCTTGAGGCGCTCGAGGCCGAGAGCATCTTCGTGATGCGCGAGGTGGTCGCGGAGATGGAGCGCCCGGTGCTGCTCTTCTCCGGTGGCAAGGACTCGATCGTGATGCTCCGGTTGGCCCAGAAGGCGTTCGCCCCGGCCAACATCCCCTTCCCGGTGATGCACGTCGACACCGGGCACAACTTCCCCGAGGTCCTGGAGTACCGCGACAAGCGGGTCGCCGAGCTGGGCCTGCAACTGATCGTGGCCAGCGTGCCGGAGGCCCTGGCCAAGGGGATGGTCCGCGAGGCGGCCGACGGGACGCGCAACCGCATCCAGACCCCGGTGTTGCTCGAGGCTGTGGAGAAGCACCGCTTCGACGCGCTCTTCGGCGGCGCCCGCCGGGACGAGGAGAAGGCCCGGGCCAAGGAGCGGGTGTTCAGCTTCCGCGACGAGTTCGGCCAGTGGGACCCGAAGAACCAGCGTCCCGAGCTGTGGTCGCTGTACAACGGCCGGCACCACCCGGGCGAGTCGATCCGGGTCTTCCCGCTCTCCAACTGGACCGAGCTGGACGTCTGGCACTACATTGCCCGCGAGCAGATTCCGCTGCCGTCGATCTACTACGCGCACGAGCGCGAGGTGATCGAACGGGACGGCATGCTGTACGCGGTCAACGAGTTCCTCCGCCCCCGGGCGGGCGAGGAGCGGTTCAAGGCGCAGGTGCGCTACCGCACGGTGGGTGACGCCTCCTGCACCGCGGCCGTCCGCTCGGACGCCGACACGGTGGAGCGGGTAATCGAGGAGGTGGCCGCCACCCGGATCACCGAGCGTGGCGCGACCCGCGGCGACGACCGGGTCAGCGAGGCCGCCATGGAGGACCGCAAGCGGGAGGGCTACTTCTGATGAGCGTCGACACCGCGGCTTCGGCCGCCGACACCGGGCTGCCCGAGGGGCGGCCGATGGACCTGCTGCGGTTCGCCACCGCGGGCAGCGTGGACGACGGCAAGTCGACCCTGATCGGGCGGCTGCTGTACGACACGAAGTCGCTCTTCACCGACCAGCTCGCCGCGGTCGAGGCGGTCAGCGCGGCCCGGGGCGACGAGTACACCAACCTGGCGCTGCTCACCGACGGCCTGCGGGCCGAGCGGGAGCAGGGCATCACCATCGACGTGGCGTACCGCTACTTCGCCACCCCCCGGCGCAAGTTCATCATCGCCGACACCCCGGGGCACATCCAGTACACCCGGAACATGGTCACCGGCGCCTCCACCGCCGACCTGGCGCTGATCCTGGTGGACGCCCGCAAGGGCCTGGTGGAGCAGTCCCGCCGACACGCGTTCCTCTGCTCGCTGCTGCGGGTGCCGCACCTGGTCCTCTGCGTCAACAAGATGGACCTGGTCGACTGGTCGCAGGAGGTGTTCGAGCGGATCTCCGACGAGTTCACCGCGTTCGCCGCGAAGCTCGACGCTCCCGACCTGACCGTGGTGCCCATCTCCGCGCTGCGCGGCGACAACATCGTCAGCCGTTCGGAGAACATGCCCTGGTACGACGGACCGTCGCTGCTGCACCATCTGGAGCGGGTGCACATCGCCAGCGACCGCAACCTGGTCGACGTGCGGTTCCCGGTGCAGTACGTGATCCGGCCGCAGTCCACCACCGTCACCGACTACCGCGGCTACGCCGGTCAGGTGGCCTCGGGCGTGCTGAAGGCGGGCGACGAGGTGATGGTGCTGCCGTCCGGCTTCACCAGCCGGATCGCCTCGGTGGAGACGGCCGACGGCCCGGTGGACGAGGCGTTCCCGCCGATGTCGGTGACCGTCCGACTGACCGACGAGATCGACATCTCCCGCGGTGACCTGATCTGCCGGCCCAACAATGCCCCGACTGTGGCGCAGGACATCGAGGCGATGGTCTGCTGGATGGACGAGACGCGCCCGCTCCAGGTCGGCGGCAAGTACGCGATCAAGCACACCACCCGTTCGGCGCGGGCGATCGTCCGGGGACTGCACTACCGGCTGGACATCAACTCCCTGCACCGGGACGAGTCGGCCACCGAGCTGAAGCTGAACGAGATCGGCAGGGTCCGGCTGCGCACCACGGTGCCGCTGCTGGCCGACGAGTACCGCCGTAACCGCACCACCGGCGGCTTCGTCATCATCGACGAGACCACCAACCGCACGGTCGGCGCGGGCATGATCGTCGAGGCCGACTGACCCGTCGTCCGCCACCCTGCGACCCGGAAGGCCCCCGTCACCTGCTGACGGGGGTCTTCCGGGTGTCACGGGGCGGGCGCATCAGCGTGCGCTGCGGCCGGGAGCGAGGTGGGAAGGCCCGCCGGTTCAGTCGAGGCGGGTGACGCCCGCGGCCGGGAGGACGGTCACGGTCCCCGGGGCGGCGAAGCCCCGCTCGGCGTACGCCTCGACGACGGCCCGCGCCGTGGCGTCGGCGGCGGACGCCTTGACCAGGGCGAGGACGCAGCCGCCGAAGCCGCCGCCGGTCATCCGGGCCCCGTACGCCCCGGCGGCCAGCGCCGCGTCGACCGCGGTGTCGATCTCCGGCACGGTGATCTCGAAGTCGTCCCGCATCGAGACGTGCGAGGCGGTCAGCAGCGGTCCGATGTCGCGGATCCGGCCGGCGCGCAGCAGCGCCATGGTGTCCAGCACCCGCTGGTTCTCGGTGACCACGTGCCGCACCCGGCGGCGAGTCTCGTCGTCGTCGAGCCGGGCCAGCGCGGCGTCCAGGTCGTCGGGGGAGACGTCGCGCAGCGCGAGCACGCCGAGTTCCTGGGCGGCCCGCTCGCAGGACTTCCGGCGGGAGGCGTACTCGCCGTCGGCGTGCCGGTGCGGGGCGCGGCTGTCGATCACCAGCATGGCCAGTCCGGCGGCGTCCAGGTCGAACGGGATCTGTTCGACGGACTCGGTGCGGCAGTCCAGGAAGAGCGCGCGCCCCGCCTGGCACCGGATCACCGCGGACTGGTCCATGATTCCGGTCGGCGCGCCGACGTAGTCGTTCTCGGCGCGCTGGGCGAGCCGGGGTCGCCGATCGGCGGGCAGGTCCAGCCTGCCGAGGTCGACCAGGGCGGCGAGCGCCGCGGCCTCGATGGCCGCCGAGGAGGAGAGCCCGGAACCGACCGGCACGTCGGAGGCGATGGCCAGCCGGGCGCCGGGCACGCGGTGGCCGGCGGCCCGCAGCGCCCAGACCACCCCGGCGACGTACGCGGCCCAGCCGGTGACCCGGCCGGGCTCGTCGGCCTCGGCGGGGCCGAACTCGACCGGGGAGTCGGAGAGTTCCGACCAGACCGACCAGCGCTCGTCGTCGCGCGGCGCGGCGGCGACCACGGTACGCAGCGGCAGCGCGAACGGGAGCACGAAACCGTCGTTGTAGTCGGTGTGCTCGCCGATCAGGTTGGCCCGCCCTGGGGCCGCCCAGCGGCCCGCCGGCTCGGCGCCGTACCGCTGCCGGAAGCCGGCGGTGGCGCGCTCCGCGACGGCACCGACCGGCGTGCCTGGCTCGGTCAACGCTGCTCCAGGACGTGCGCGCGGTAGAAGGCCCAGGCATCGCCGACCATGTCGTGCAGGGTGGGCTTCGCCGGCACCCAGCCCAGTTCCTCGCGGGCCAGCGCGGAGGAGGCGACCAGTTCGGCGGGGTCGCCCTCGCGGCGCGGCGCCACCTCGACCGGCAGCGGGTGCACGGTGACCTCGCGGACCACCTCGACCACCTGCCGGTTGGTGAAGCCGTTGCCGTTGCCCAGGTTGTAGATCTGGTGCCGGCCGGGCGTCGCGGCGGCCAGCGCCAGCAGGTGGGCGCGGGCCAGGTCCTCGACGTGGATGTAGTCGCGCACGCAGGTGCCGTCGACGGTGGGGTAGTCGTCGCCGAAGAGCTGGAGCTTCTCCCGCCGGCCGGCGGCGACGTCCAGCGCGATCGGGATCAGGTGGGTCTCCGGGTCGTGCCGCTCGCCGATGGCGTGGCCGCCGTGCAGGTACGCCCCGGCGACGTTGAAGTAGCGCAGCGAGACGGCGGCCAGGTCGTGCGCGATCGCCTCGGAGGTGAGCGCCATGTCGACGGCCAGCTTGGTGGCCCCGTACGTGTTGGTGGGGGCCTTGACCGCGGTCTCTGGGATGGGCAGCTCGGTGGGGTTGCCGTAGACGGCGGCGGTGGAGGAGAAGACCAGCCGGGGCACCCGGGCGGCCCGGACCGCGTCGATCAGGGCGAGCGAGCCGATGGTGTTGGTGTGCCAGTACAGCTCCGGCTTGACCATCGATTCGCCGGCGGCGATCAGCGCCGCGAAGTGCAGCACGCCCTCGAAGCCGGCGTCCGGGGTGAGCACCCGGGCGGCCTCGTGGATCGGCAGGTCGATGTGGGTCGCCTCGGGGGCGAGGGCCTCCCGGTGCCCGGTCCGAAGATCGTCCAGGACCGTCACGTCGTGGCCGTTGTCGAGCAGCATCCGGGTCACCACGCTGCCGATGTAGCCGGCGCCGCCGGTGACGAGCAGTTTCACGTCGGTTCCTCCTGCCTGGCCGCTCCCGCCGCGGCCGTCCGTGATCACCCTACGGCCGTCGGCCGGGCCCGCGCTCTCCGCGTTCCACCGTCATTCCACCACGATCCGCCAGGATTGAACAGATTCGAACATTGGCCGGGGTGCCGAGCCAGCGCTGTCTACCATCCTTGTCATGCGGGAAGCAGGCGGTCCCGGGCCCCGGCGACGACCGCCGGGGCGGCCCCGACGCGAACCGGGCCCGCTCGCCCGGACCGTCGCCCGGCTCGTGGTCCGCGCCGCCGACGGCGCCACCCGTCTCGTCACCGACCTGCTGGGGGCCAGCCCCACCGCCGGCCGGGAACGGATCAGCGAGGCCGAGCTGCGCGACCTGGTCGCCGCCAACACGCTGCTCGACCCCGACGAACGCCGGATCATCGACGAGGTGCTGGTCGCCGGGGCGAGCCTGGTCCGCGAGGTGATGATGCCCCGCACCGAGGTCGTGTTCCTCTCCGCCCGGCTCACCATCGCCGAGGCGGAGCGGCTGGTCCGGGCCGAGACGCACACCAGGTACCCGGTCGTCGACGGCACCCACGACGACGTGGTCGGCTTCGTCCACCTGCGGGACGTGCTGCTCCGCCCCGACCGCGACCCGTGCACCACCGTCGGCGAGCTGACCCGCGAGGTCAAGCAACTGCCCGGCAGCAAGCGGGTGCTCGCCGCGCTCACCGAGATGCGCCGGGAGGGCCACCACCTCGCCGTCGTCGTCGACGAGTACGGCGGCACCGCCGGCATCGTCACCTGCGAAGACCTGATCGAGGAGCTGGTCGGGGAGATCCACGACGAGTACGACGCCCCGCCCGACCCGGCCCACGCCGGCCTGCCCGCCGTCGTCGACGGTCGGCTCAACCTCGCCGACTTCGCCGAACGCACCGGCGTGCCGCTGCCCGGAGGGCCCTACGAGACGGTCGGCGGCTTCGTGATGGCCGCCCTGGGCCGACTCCCGGTCGCCGGGGACGAGGTGCCGGTGGCCCTGGAGCCGGACGGCGCCGGCGCACCCGACCCGGACGACCCACCCGGCGGCTGGCTGCTGCGGGTGCTCGCCCTCGACGGGCGGCGGGTGTCCCGGCTCGTGGTCTCCGCGGCGCGTCTGCCGGAGCAGCGGCGCGAGGTGACCGCCCCGGCGGTGCCGGTGGAGAGCCGACCCGCCGGCCCGTCATGACGTACGCCATGCGTTGCTGACAGAATTGCCGGCATGTCCGACGTACCCGCCCGCCCGCGCGTCTTCTCCGGCATCCAGCCGACGGCCGACTCGTTCCACCTCGGCAACTACCTGGGCGCGGTACGGCACTGGGTGGCCCTGCAGGACACCCACGACGCGTTCTACTGCGTGGTCGACCTGCATGCCATCACCGCGGGACACGACCCGAAGGTGCTCAAGCAGCGGTCCCGGGTCGCCGCGGCCCAGCTCTTCGCGGTCGGGCTCGACCCGGAACGCAGCACCCTGTTCGTCCAGTCGCAGGTGCCCGAGCACCCGCAGCTGGCCTGGGTGCTCGGCTGCATCACCGGCTTCGGCGAGGCCGGCCGGATGACCCAGTTCAAGGACAAGTCGCAGAAGCAGGGCAGCGAGCGGGCCAGCGTGGGCCTCTTCACGTACCCGATCCTGCAGGCCGCGGACATCCTGCTCTACCAGGCCAACGCCGTGCCCGTCGGCGAGGACCAGCGCCAGCACCTGGAGCTCTCCCGCGACCTCGCCCAGCGGTTCAACTCGCTGTTCGGGCCGACCTTCACGGTGCCCGCGCCGCACATCGTCAAGGACACCGCGAAGATCACCGACCTGCAGGACCCGACGGCCAAGATGTCGAAGTCGTCCTCCTCGCCGGCTGGCATCATCGACCTGCTGGAAGATCCGGCCCGCTCAGCCAAGAAGATCCGCTCGGCGGTCACCGACACCGGCCGCGAGATCGTCTTCGACACCGCGACGAAGCCCGGCATCTCCAACCTGCTCACGATCTACTCGGCGCTCTCCGGGCGGGGCATCGACGACCTGGTGGCCGCGTACGCGGGCAAGGGGTACGGCGACCTGAAGAAGGACCTCGCCGAGGTGGTGCGGGACTTCGTCACCCCGATCCAGGAGCGCACCCGCGCCTACCTGGACGACCCGGCCCAGCTGGACAAGCTGCTCGCCCACGGCGCGGAGAAGGCCCGCGCGGTCGCCGCGGCGACGCTGCGGACGGCGTACGAGCGGGTCGGGTTCTTCCCGCCGGTCCGCTTCGAATAGCGGCCCGGGCGCGACAGGAACGGGTGGGGACACAGTCGGTGGCCGGAGGGGTGGCGCGGAGCGTGGATCGCAGGGACGGGGCGCCGGACGCCGGCGACACCATCCAGATCGGGATCGCGGTGGACATCCCCGAACCCTGGGGCGGGACGCTGACCCGCCGCCGGATCGAGGCCGGCGACCCGCAGGCCGTCCCGGCCCACGTGACGCTGCTCGGGCCGACCGAGATCCCGGTGACGGCGCTGCCGGCCGTCGAGAAGCACCTCGCCGAGGTGGCCACCGCCCACCTGCCGTTCACCCTGCACCTGCGGGGCACCGGCACGTTCCGGCCGGTGACCCAGGTGGTCTTCGTGGCGGTGGCGGCCGGGATCAGCGAGTGCGAGCTGCTCGCCGCGGCGATCCGCTCGGCGCCTGAGCTGCACCGCGACGCCCGCTTTCCGTACCACCCGCACGTCACCGTGGCGCAGGACGTCGCCCCGGAAGCCCTGGACAAGGCTTACGAGGACCTGGCCGACTTCTCCGCGCTGTTCGAGGTGGTGGCCTTCACCCTCTTCTCGCACAGCGGAGAGACCCGGTGGCAGCCCCGCCGGGACTTCCGGCTCGGCGGCTGAGCTGACCACACGGCTCGGCTGCCCTCGGGCCGCCGACGGATCGGCGAGGATGACGTGGTGAACGTGATCGGCCGGATCGAGGCCAGTCTGGGCCGCCGGGTGGACGCGGTGCGGCAGCGCTCGGCGGCCTTCGACCACCTGTGGCGGGCCGGGACGCTCTACGGCGACGTGCTGGGTGGCCGGCTCGCGGCGGCGATCGCCTACTACGGCTTCTTCGCGGTCTTCGCGCTCGCCCTGGTCGCGTACTGGGTCTTCGGCGCGATCCTGCAGGACAACGACGAGGTCAGCAAGGCGGCGGGGGACTTCCTCAAGGAGAATCTGCCCTTCCTCGACGCGCAGCAGATCGCGCAGAGCAGCAACACCGTCGGGGTGATCGGCCTGGTCATCCTGGTCTTCACCGGGATCGGCTGGGTGGAGGCGATCCGCTCGTCGCAGCGGCTGATGTACGGCTTCAACCAGCAGCCCGGCAACCTGCTGGTCCGCCGCCTGGTCGACCTGGGCGTGCTGGTGGCGGTCTTCGTGCTGCTCGGCCTGTCGGTGGCCGCCGTGGACACGCTCGAGTCGCTGCTGCGCTTCCTGCTGCGCAGCACCGGGTCGGTCGGGCTGACCACGGTCAGCGCCGTGCTCAGCGTCCTGATCAACGCGGTGCTGGCCACCGCGCTGCTGGCGGCGGTGCCCCGGCTGCGGATGAGCCGCCGCCGGCTGCGGCCGGTCGTGCTGGCCGTCGCCGTCGGCATCACCCTGCTGAACACCGTCGGGCGCTACTACGTGGTACGGACCGAGCGGAACCCGGCGTACACGGTGGTGGCGACCGCGGTCGGGCTGCTGCTCTACCTCTACCTGCTCAACCAGATGCTGCTGTTCGGCGCCGCCCTGGCCGCCACCAGCCGGTACGGCCGGGTGGTCGACCTGGCCGAGGGTGGCCCGGCCGCGGAGGTGGACGTGGAGGCGGACGAGATCGACGCGGACACCGACCCGGGTACGCCCGGAGGGGCGGGCTGACATGCGGATCCGGATCGACCAGACCTCGGCCGTGCCGCCGTACGAGCAGGTGCGCGGGCAGCTCGCCAGGATGATCGGGGACGGCCGGCTGCCGGTCGGCACCCGGCTGCCCGCCGTCCGGCAGCTCGCCACCGACCTCGGCCTGGCGGTGAACACGGTGGCCCGGGCGTACCGGGAGCTGGAGACTGCCGGTCTGGTGGAGACCCGGGGCCGGCACGGCACGGTGGTGGCCCCGGGGCGCGACGACGCGACCGACCGGCTGCACCGCGCGGCGGCCGGGTACGCCGCCGAGGCGCTGCGGCTCGGCGTGCCGCCGGACCGGGCGCTCGCCCTGGTCCGCGCCGCCCTCGACGCCACCCAGGGGGCCTGACCCCCACGCCGCCGCCCCCGCGCGGGGCGGGGCGCGGGCGAGGGGCGCGGCGGCGTGTGGGGTGAAGGAGGGGATGGTGAGGGGTTGTCATGAGGGTGGCAGGCGGAGAAACGCATTTGGGGTGAATGACCCACGCGTCCACGCCGCGAACGACCATGATGAGCGCGTGGGCGCTCTCGTGACACTGGACCTGCCGGACGACTCGCCGATGCTCGGCCTGCCGTGGATCATCACCTTCGGCCCCCTCGGCGACGTCGACGAGTGGGAGCCGGTGGTCTGCGGGCCGTACGAGCGAACGCACGCGCTCGCCCTGGCCGAGGCGGTGGTCGCCGAGGAGCAGCTGATGGCGGTGGTCGAGCCACTGCTGCCCGCGCTGTCGGCGGAGGAGATCCGGGGTGAGATCGCCGCCGCGCAGATCGCCGCCGAGGACGAGGTCGCCCAGATCGACCAGGCCGACCTCTATGGCGACTGCGAGGACACCATCGACGAGGAGCTGGAGCTGGCCGCCGAGCAGGAGCCGGCGGCGGAGCCGCTCACCGCGCCGAGCGAGGCCGAGCTGCGGGCCGGGTTCGCCCGGATCGCCAAGCTGCTGACCAGCAAGGGGTCCTGAGTCGTCCCGGATGGACACCGGCGCCTCGGGAAGCGGACTCCCCGAGGCGCCAGCGCCACCTCACCCCCCACCACAAGGGGTCGGTAGCCCAGCCGCCCGTCGGCGCGGGGCGCAACGGACGACCAGGTCAATGGCGGGTTACCCGGCTCAGCGCCGTTCGAACCACGCAGCTGCGTCAACCGGCAGGACGTGTCCGGCGCCCTGCTCGGTGAGGTCGGCGCTGGCGACGATCGGGCGGCCGTGCCCGTCGATCGTGACCTCGGCGCCGCTGATGTTGACCACGCAGGTCAGCACGGTGTCCCCGGCGGTCCGGCGGAACGCCAGCACGCCGGGTTCGGTCTCCAGCCAGGTGACGCCGCCGGTGGTGCCGGCCAGCGCCGGGTGCTCGTGCCGGATCCGCAGCGCCGCGCGGTAGAGCTCCAGCGTGGAGCCGGGCATGCCGGCCTGGGCGGCCACCGAGAGGGCACGCCAGGTCGCCGGGGCCGGCAGCCAGCTCAGCTCGCCGCCCTCCGGGCCGAAGCCGTACGGGGCCAGCTCGCCGCTCCACGGGATCGGCACCCGGCAGCCGTCCCGGCTCTCGCCGGTACGCAGGAACGCCGGGTCCTGACGCAGCTCGTCGGGGAGGTCCAGTACCTCCGGCAGGCCCAGCTCCTCGCCCTGGTAGACGTAGGCGCAGCCGGGCAGGGCCAGCATCAGCAGGGCGGCGGCCCGGGCGCGGCGCAGGCCGACCTCGCCGTCGCCGTACCGGGTGACGTGCCGCTGCCGGTCGTGGTTGGAGAGCACCCAGGTGGTCGGGGCGCCGACGATGGTCGACTCGGCCAGCGCGGTGTCGATCACCTTGCGGAACGAGTCGGCCGACCAGATGGCGTCGAGGAAGTCGAAGCTGAACGCCTGGTGCAGCTCGTCCGGGCCGATGTAGCGGGCCAGGCGCTGCGGGGTTTCCGCCCAGGCCTCGGCCACCGCCATCCGCCCGCCCGGGTAGCTGTCCAGGATCGGCCGCCAGGCGCGGTAGATGTCGTGCACCTCGTCCTGGTCGAAGTAGGGGAGCCGGCCCTTGCCGAGCAGCTCGGACTGGCGCTGGCCGGTGGTCATCGAGTTGAAGCCGACGTCCGGCAGTCCCTCGGCCTTGATCATGCCGTGGGCCACGTCGATCCGGAACCCGTCCACACCCCGGTCGAGCCAGAAGCGCAGCACGTCCTCGAACTCGGCGCGCACCTCGGGGTGGCGCCAGTTCAGGTCGGGCTGGGCCGGGTCGAACAGGTGCAGGTACCACTGGCCGTCCGCCACCCGGGTCCAGGCCGGGCCGCCGAAGATGCTCTCCCAGTCGTTCGGGGGCAGCTCGCCCTGCTCGCCCCTGCCGTCGGCGAAGAGGTAGCGCTCGCGCTCGGCCGAGCCGGGGTCGGCAGCCAGGGCCGCGGTGAACCACGGGTGCGCGCTGGACGTGTGGTTCGGTACCAGGTCCACGATGATGCGCAGGCCCAAGGCGTGCGCGTCGGTGATCATCGCGTCGAAGTCGGTGAGCGAGCCGAAGAGCGGGTCCACGTCCCGGTGGTCGGCCACGTCGTAGCCGGCGTCGATCTGCGGCGAGGTGTAGAAGGGGGTCAGCCAGAGCGCGTCCACGCCGAGGTCGCGCAGGTACGGCAGGCGTTCCCGGATGCCCCGGAGGTCGCCGACGCCGTCACCGTTGGCGTCGGCAAAGCTGCGGACGTAGACCTGGTAGACGACCGCGGATCGCCACCAGTCGTCGTCGGAGGTCAGCGGCGTGGGGTGGGTGGCGGCGGTCATCGGTGACGATCCCCGTTCTGTGGCGCGGGACGGCGGCACGCCGCGCGGGTGTGGGTGATGGGCACGGGTGCCTGAGCAGAATGCCGTCCCAGCGCTGCAAGAGTCAAGCATTCCTTGCGCAAGAAATGACGCCCATCACGCCGGGACAGGGTCAGATCACGCCGACGGCCGTCCCACCAAGCGGACGCGACCACCGCCCAGGCAGTCGGCGAGCCGGGTGTCCGGCAGGTGGTCAGGCCGGGACGGCCAGGGCGGGCGGCGTCGGGCGCGGCCGCATGGGGCCGTCGGGGGTGGACGTGGCGCCGGCCTGGCGCGCCACCGCGGTGGAGCCGCGGACCACCAGCTCCGGACGGAACAGGTACTCCGAGTCCGGCGCGGCGTGCCCGTTGATCTCCTCGACCAGCGCCCGGACGGCGGCGACCGCCATCGCGGCCACCGGCTGCCGCATGGTGGTCAGCGGCGGGTCGGTGAAGGCCATCAGCGGGGAGTCGTCGTAGCCGACCACGGAGACGTCGCCGGGGACGGTCAGCCCGCGCTGCCGGGCGGCCCGGATCGCGCCGAGCGCCATCAGGTCGGAGCCGCACACGATGCCGGTGACGCCGCGCTCGATCAGCCGGCCGGCGGCCGCCTCGCCGCCCTCGACGCCGAAGAGGGAGAGCTCGGCCAGCTCGTCCAGCTCGCTCTCGGGCACGCCGGCCAGCCGGGGGATCGCCGCCCGGAAGCCGGCCACCCGGCGCTGCACCGGCACGAACCGGTCCGGGCCGGTGATCAGGCCGATCCGCCGGTGGCCGAGCGCCACCAAATGGGCGACGGCCAGCTCGGTGGCCTCCCGGTCGTCACAGGAGACGAAGGGGGCGGCGATCCCGGGCGCGTACCCGTTGATCATGACCACGGGCAGCGGTCGGGCGATCAGCGCGCGGTACCGGTCGTGGTTGGCCGCGGTGTCGGCGTGCAGGCCGGAGACGAAGACGATCCCGGAGACCTGCCGGTCCAGCAGCATCTCCACGTACTCGTCCTCGGTGACGCCGCCCGGCGTCTGGGTGCAGAGCACCGGGGTGAACCCGCTCTGGGCCAGGGTCGACTCGATGACCTGGGCGAACGCGGGGAAGATCGGGTTCTCCAGCTCCGGTACGACCAGGCCGACCAGCCCGGCGCTGCGCTTGCGCAGCCGGGCGGGGCGCTCGTAGCCGAGCACATCGAGGGCGGTCAGGACGGCCTGCCGGGTCTCGGGGGCCACACCGGGGCGGTCGTTGAGCACCCGCGACACCGTGGCCTCGCTGACTTCGGCCTGTTGGGCGATGTCGGACAGTCGAGCGCGCATGGCGGCACTTTAGCTCAAGGGCAAGTTCTTGCGTACAGCCCTGCAATCTCTTCCATTCTCTGCAACCTCTTGCTAACGTCCCCGCAACATGCGCAACACGCGCAACAGGCGCAAGCAGCGGCGCAGAACCTTAGCGCCGGTTGGCAAGAACTTGAAGACGTTTTCCACTGGCGGGCCGCCCTTCCCCCGGCGGACCCGCCATGACGACAGGAGTACCGATGCGCATCCGTACCGCGGGTGTGGTCGCCGTTCTCGGCCTGGCGCTCGCCGCCTCAGGCTGCGGCAGCAGCAACGACAAGCCAGCCGCGAAGGAGTCCGCCAAGGCGGCGACCGGCGGCAAGCTGGTGATCTGGGCCGACGACAAGCGGACCGCCGCCCTCAAGCCGTTCGCCGAGCAGTTCGGCAAGGAGAACGGTGTCACCGTCGAGGTGCAGGCCGTCTCCAAGGACCTGCAGACCAACTTCGTCACCGCCTCACAGCAGGGCAGCGGCCCGGACGTCGTGGTCGGCGCGCACGACTGGATCGGCAACCTGGTGCAGAACGGCGCCATCGACCCGGTGCAGCTCGCCGCCGAGCAGAAGAGCGGCTTCAACGAGACCGCGATCAAGGCCGTGACCTTCAACGGCCAGCTCTACGGCGTCCCCTACGCCACCGAGAACGTGGCGCTCATCCGCAACACGGAGCTGGCCCCCGAGGCGCCGAAGACGATCGAGGACCTGGTCGCCACCGGCAAGAAGCTCAAGGCCGAGAAGAAGGCCAGCGAGATCCTCTGCCTCCAGTCCGGCCAGAACGGCGACGCGTACCACGTCTACCCGCTGTACACCTCGGGTGGTGGCTACCTCTTCGGCACCACGGCCAACGGCGACTACGACCCGAAGGACCTGGGCGTGGGCAAGCCGGAGTCGATCGCGGCCTTCCAGAAGATCGCGAAGCTGGGGGAGAAGGGCGACGGTGCGCTGAAGCGCTCCATCACGGGCGAGAACTCCATCGCCACCTTCACCGGCAAGAAGTGCGCCTTCCTGGTCTCCGGCCCGTGGGCCATCGCCGACGCCAAGAAGGCCAACATCAAGTACGACATCTCCCCGGTCCCCGGCTTTGCCGGTGGCAAGGAGGCCCAGCCGTTCGTGGGCGTCCAGGCGTTCTACGTCGCCGCCAAGGGCAAGAACAAGGCCCTGGCCCAGGAGTTCGTCACCAACTACGTGACCAAGCCGGAGCTGGCCGTGGCCCTGTACCAGGCCGAGCCGCGTCCGCCGGCGCTGACCGCCGCGTACGACCAGGTCAAGGGCACCGACCCGGACCTGGCCAAGTTCTCGGAGGCCGGTAAGAACGGCCAGGTGCTCCCGGCGATCCCGGCCATGGCCGCGATCTGGGACCCGTTCGGCAAGGCGGAAGCCGCGATCATCGGTGGCGCCGACCCGGCCAAGACGATCACCGGCGCTGGCAAGACCATCGCGGGTCAGATCAAGTAATGAGCACGTCGCTGTCCGGCCCGGAGCCTGCCATGCAGGCTCCGGGCCGGGAGCCCGTTCGCTCCGGGCTCCCGCGCACGTCCCGTACCGCGCGGAACCACGCGCCGATCACCGCGACCGGCCTCGTCGTCAAGGTGGTCCTGCTCGGCCTGGTGGCCGGCATCGCGATCTGGGTGGCCTTCCCGCTCATCGAAGCCAAGCTGTGGGTCGGCCTCGCCATCCTGCTGGCGACCACCGCCGGCCTCTTCTACCTCTACCTGACGCCGCGACACATCCCGGCGAAGTACCTGGTCCCCGGCACGCTCTTCCTGATCGCCTTCCAGATCTTTCCGGTGCTGTACACCGCGAGCACCGCCTTCACGAACTTCGCCGACGGCCACCGCGGCAGCAAGGACGACGCGGTCGTCGCCATCCAGAGCTCCTCGGTGAAGCAGGTCGCCGGCTCCGCCGAGTACGCCCTCTCCATCGCCACCAAGGGCGACCCGACGACGGGCCCGCTGGTCTTCCTGGTGACCGACCCGAAGACCGGCGCCGCCTCCGCCGGCGACGGCGAGGGGCTGCGCCAGCTCGACGCCGGCTCGGTCACGGTCGCCCCGGGCGGCAAGATCACCGCCGCCGACGGCTACACCGTGCTGAACTTCGGCCAGGCCAGCGTCCGGAGCAAGGAGATCACCGACCTGGTGGTGCCGACCCCCGGCGGCGCCCTGCGCTCCAACGGCCTGTCCCGCGCCTACGAGGGCAAGGCCATCCGGGCGTACGACGCCGGGTGTGACTGCATCAAGGACAGCGAGACCGACAGGACCTGGACCGCCGACGAGGCGGACGGCTCCTTCGTCGCCGCCGACGGCGAGCGGCTGACCCAGGGCTGGAAGGTCAATGTCGGGCTGCGGAACTTCAGCCGGGTGCTGACCGACCCGAACATCTCCGGCCCGTTCTTCGGCACCCTGGTCTGGAACTTCGCCTTCGCGATCGGCTCGACCGGGCTCACCTTCCTGCTCGGCATGGCCATCGCGCTCGCGCTGCACTCGCCCCGGATGCGCGGCACCAACCTCTACCGGGTGCTGCTGATTCTGCCGTACGCCATGCCGTCGTTCGCGATGCTGCTGGTCTGGCGGGACATGTTCAACACCGACTTCGGCCTGGTCAACAACCTGTTCGGCCTCGGCGTCGACTGGTTCGGCGAGGCCTGGTCGGCGCGGATCGCGGTGCTGCTGGTGCAGCTCTGGCTCGGCTATCCGTACATGTTCCTGGTGGCCACCGGCGCGCTCCAGGCGATCCCGCGCGAGCTGACCGAGGCCACCTCGGTCGATGGCGCATCGCCCTGGGCGTCCTTCAAGGCGGTCACCCTGCCGCTGCTGCTGGTGGCGCTCTCGCCGCTGCTGATCGCGTCGTTCGCGTACAACTTCAACAACATCAACGCGATCTGGCTGACCACCGAGGGTGGGCCGTTCCCGGCGGACAACCCGACCAACGGCGCGACCGACCTGCTCATCACCTACACCTACCGGCTGGCCTTCGGCGCTCAGGGCGCGGAGTTCGGCATGGCGGCGGCGGTCTCGATCTTCATCTTCGCGATCGTGGCCACGGTGTCGGCGATCAGCTTCCGCAGTACCCGCAAGCAGGAGGAGGTGTACTCGTGACGACCTACGCGGACGCTCCCGTCGCCAACCGCGACGCGAAGGGGAAGTCGAGGAGCCGCTGGTTCGCCCAGGTGGGCTGGCGGCACGTCGTCGGGGTGCTGGCGGTGGCGTTCAGTCTCTTCCCGATCCTGTTCGTGCTCTCCGCGGCGCTCAACCCACTCGGCACGCTCTCCTCCACGGAGCTGTTGCCGACCGGAGCGTCGTTCGAGAACTTCACGAACCTCTTCGAGAAGACGGCCTTCGCCCACTGGTTCGTCAACTCGCTGCTGATCGCCGGGACGGCCGCCTTCGTGTCGATCTTCCTGTCGTCGCTCGCGGCGTACGCGTTCTCCCGGATGCGCTTCGCCGGCCGGCGGTTCGGGCTGCTCACGCTGCTGCTGATCCAGATGTTCCCGCAGTTCCTGGCGATCGTGGCGATCTTCCTGATCTTCACCACGGTCACCGACCTGTGGCCCTCGATCGGCTTCAACACGCCGTGGGGTCTCTTCCTGCTCTACATGGGTGGCGCGCTCGGCGTGAACACCTGGCTGATGAAGGGCTTCTTCGACACCCTGCCGAGGGAACTGGACGAGTCGGCGACCATGGACGGCGCCACGCACGCCCAGGTCTTCTTCCGGATCATGCTGCCGCTGGTGGCGCCGATCCTGGCGGTGACCGCGCTGCTCTCGTTCATCGGCACGATCAACGAGTTCATGATCGCCAACGTGTTCCTCACCAACACCAACTCGAAGACCCTCGCGGTCGGCATGTTCGGCCTGGTGGCCGGTGAGCGCAACAACAACTTCGGGATGTTCGCGGCGGGCACCCTGCTCACCGCCATCCCCACGGTGCTGGTGTTCCAGCTCCTCCAGCGCTACATCGTCTCCGGCCTGACGGCTGGAGCGGTCAAGGGATGAATCGGAGGGGTTGCCGCTCACCGTCGTGCGCGAGGTGAGCGGTGCCACTCCGCACGCCTGGCGCCGGGCCACCGGAGCAGTCACGGGCTGGCCGCCGCGGCGGCGGACCCCTTCCTCCTCCCCCGTCCGACGACGTGAAAGGCCCCCGTCATGTCCCTGCAGTCGCACCATGATGGATCCGCGACCTACGTACCCGAGCAGGAGCCCGTGCTCGGGCAGACCGTGCCGGTCTTCGTCCGGGTCCCCGAGGGTGCCGACGTGCACCAGGTGCACGTCCGGACCACCGGCGACGGCGAGCCCCGCTTCGCCGAGGCCACTGTGGACCGACGCGACGGCGGCGACGTGTGGTGGCGGGCCGACGTCGAGGTCCGCAACCCGGTCAGCAACTACCGGTTCATGCTCGCCGGCGGCAGGGGCCACCGCTGGCTGAACGCGGCCGGCCTGGTCGACCACGACGTGCCGGACAACGGCGACTTCAAGCTGGTCAGCTACGCGCCGCCGCCGACCTGGGCGCGGGACGCGGTGATCTACCAGATCTTCCCGGACCGGTTCGCCCGGTCCGCCGCCGCCGACGGCCGGACCGCGCCGGACTGGGCCATCCCCTGTGACTGGGACACCCCGGTGATCGGGCGCGGCCCCGAGACGCCGTACCAGTTCTACGGCGGCGACCTGGACGGCATCACCGAGCGGCTGGACCACCTGGACCGGCTCGGCGTGAACACCGTCTACCTCACCCCGATCTTCCCGGCCCGCTCCAACCACCGGTACGACGCGGCCAGCTTCGACACCGTCGACCCGCTGCTCGGCGGGGACGCGGCGCTGGTCCGGCTCGCCGACGCGGTCCGCGCCCGGGGTTGGCGGCTGCTCGGCGACATCACCAGCAACCACACCGGGGACGCGCACGAGTGGTTCACCACCGCCGCCTCCAACGTGCGCGCGCCCGAGCGGGAGCTGTACTACTTCGACGAGGCGACCGGCGACCACGAGTCCTGGAACGGGGTCAGGTCGCTGCCGAAGCTGAACTGGGGCAGCGCGGAACTGCGCCGGCGCTTCGCCACCGCCGAGGACTCGCTGCTGCGCCGCTGGCTGCGCCCGCCGTACGGACTGGACGGCTGGCGGGTCGACGTGGCCAACATGACCGGCCGGCGGGGCGCGGACGCGTACACCCACGAGGTGGCGCGACTGCTGCGCGAGGTGGTCGTCGACACCCGGCCCGACGGGCTGCTGCTCGCCGAGCACGGCCATGACCACACCGGCGACCTGGACCGGGACGGCTGGCACGGCACGATGAACTACGTCGGCTTCACCGACCCGGTCTGGTCCTGGCTGCGGCTTGGTGACGCCCCGGTGCCGAACTTCCTGGGCACTCCCGGCGGGGTTGCCCGGCGGGACGCGGGCGCGGTGCTGGCCACCATGAACACCTACCGGTCGCTGATCTCCTGGCGGTCGTACGCGCACTCGTGGCAGCTGCTCGGCTCGCACGACTCGGCGCGGATCCGGACCGTGGTCGGTGACGCCGCCCGGCAGGAGGTCGCCGCCGGTCTGCTCGCCGCCATGCCGGGCACTCCGGTGATCTTCGCCGGCGACGAGCTGGGCCTGACCGGCACCAACGGGGAGGGCTCGCGGACCCCGATGCCGTGGCACCGGCCGGAGAGCTGGGACCAGCGGACCTTCGCGGCGTACCGGTCGCTGTTGGCGCTGCGCCGGGGCGAGCCCGCGTTGCGTCACGGCGGCCTGCGCTGGGTGCACGCCGACGCGGACACCCTGGTCTTCCTGCGGGAGGCGCCGACCGGCTCGGTGCTGGTGCTGGCCCGCCGTGCGGCCGGTGCCCCGGTCCGGCTGGCCGGCCTGCCGGCCGGGGAGAACGTCCATGGCGGCGCGCCCGCTCTGCGCCCCGACGCCCAGGGCGCGGTCACCCTCCCCGCCGACGGCCCCACCTTCCAGGTCTGGCGCCTCGCCTGACCCGGGCGGGCGGCCGGCCGAGGTCACGGTATGAGCTCGGCTCGGCGGGCCGCCTACTACAAACCGTCGTTGATGGGGGAGGATGGCCGCCGTGGAAGCTCTTCGGCTGGTACTTCTCTACGTCCATCTGATCGGGTTCGCGCTGCTGCTCGGCGGCTCGATCGCCCAGTACGTCAGCGGTCGGCTGCGGATCAACCCGGCCATGCTGTGGGGCTCGGTGATCGGTCTGCTGACCGGCCTGGGCCTCTCCGCCCCGCTGCGCGACGGTCACGAGCCGGCGCCCGCCAAGCTTGTTACCAAGTTGGTGCTCGCGCTGCTCATCTTCGTCATGGTCTTCTTTTCCCGTAAGCGGGAATCGGTCAACCGTGGCCATTTCCTCGCGATTGTCGGGTTGACCCTGGTCAACGCGGCGGTGGCGGTCTTCTGGCGGTAGCTTCGGAAGCAGTGGGAGGGCACGGGAACCGGACGTTCGCGACACCGCGCCGGGATGATAGCGACACGAATAGTGACCTGCCCCACGCAAGGGTTACGTAGGGGTAACAGGCACTCAACGTTCGTGCACGATTGTCGGTCGGTGGGTGGGCGCGGGCGTACGCTCCCGTCCGTAACGTGGGACGCCGGCGGCAAGAGCAGGCCGGCTCAAGGGCTGCCACCGCTGAGAACGCGGTGTGCAATGGGAAGGAGACGTCTTGCGCTCTGTGCGTGGGATGCGGATCGCCTCCGCTTTCGTGGCGGGTGGACTCGTGCTGGGCGCCGCCGCGTGTGGTGAGGCCCCGAAGAAGGACAACAACGCCGGTGGCAACGGCGCCAAGAAGTACAGCGCCTGCATGGTGACCGACATCGGCGGCATCGACGACAAGTCGTTCAACACCTCGGCCTGGAAGGGCCTGCAGGAGGCCAAGCAGGCCAACGACAACATCGACATCAAGTACGTCGCGTCGAAGGCCGAGGCGGACTACGAGGTCAACCTGACCGGGTTCGTCAACCAGAAGTGCGACTTCATCCTGGCCGTCGGCGGCCTGATGTCGGACGCCACCAAGAAGGCCGCGACCGCGAACCCGAACCAGCAGTTCGGCATCGTCGACTCCAACCCGGGCATGGACAACGTCTACCCGATGCAGTTCGACACCGCGCAGGCCGCCTTCCAGGCCGGTTACGTGGCTGCCGGGATGAGCAAGTCCGGCAAGGTCGGCACCTACGGCGGTCTGCCGATCCCGCCGGTGACCATCTTCATGGACGGCTTCGCCGACGGCGTCGCGTACTACAACAAGGCCAAGGGCAAGAACGTCCAGGTCCTCGGTTGGAACAAGGCGACCCAGAAGGGTTCCTTCACCAACGACTTCGTCAAGCAGGACGAGGGCAAGAAGGTCTCCGACGCGCTGGTCGCCCAGGGCGCGGACATCATCATGCCGGTCGCCGGTGGCTCGGGCCTCGGCACCACCGACGCCGCCCAGAAGTCCGGCGGCAAGTACTCGGTGATCTGGGTGGACGTCGACGGTTGCGACAGCACCCCGAACTGCCCGGCGCTGGTGACCACGGTCGTCAAGAACATCCCGGACGCCGTCAAGGAGGCCGTGCTCAAGGCCGCCGGTGGTGAGAAGCTCCAGGCCAAGCCGGGCTTCGTCGGCACCCTGGCCAACAACGGCGTCTCGATCGCCCCGTACCACGACTTCGACAGCAAGGTCCCGGCGGACCTCAAGGCCGAGGTCGACAAGATCAAGGCGGACATCGCCGCCGGCACCATCACGGTCACCTCGAAGGCCCAGCCGACCAAGTGACCTGTCCGCCGACCGCCGCGGTGAGATCATCGGCAGCGGAGGCCGGCGGGCACCAGGCATTACGATCCGGCCGCCTCGGCGTACGCGGGGACACCCGCGCCGCCGGGGCGGCCGATCCGCTCCACCCCGGGCCGGGGCCGGCTCGGCGTCCCGCGGCAGCAGCTACGCTGCACCATCGCTCGCACTCCAGGAGGTTGCGCTGAGACTCGAACTGCGCGGCATCACCAAGCGGTTCGGTGATCTGGTCGCCAACGACCACATCGACCTGACGGTGGAGCCTGGAGAGATCCACGCCCTGCTCGGCGAGAACGGCGCCGGCAAGTCGACCCTGATGAACGTGCTCTACGGGCTCTACCAGCCCGACGAGGGCGAGATCCTGGTCGACGGCAAGCCGCTGAAGCTGAAGGGCCCGTCGGATGCCATCGCGGCCGGGATCGGCATGGTGCACCAGCACTTCATGCTGGTGCCGGTCTTCACCGTGGCCGAGAACGTCATGCTCGGCGCCGAGCAGGTCCGGGGCGGCATCGCCGGCTTCCTGGACCGGCGGCGCGCCCGGCGCGAGGTCGCCGAGGTCTCCGAGCGGTACAACCTCCGGGTCGACCCGGACGCGGTGATCGAGGACCTCCCGGTCGGCATCCAGCAGCGGGTGGAGATCGTCAAGGCGCTCACCCGCGACGTCGACCTGCTGATCCTGGACGAGCCGACCGCGGTGCTCACCCCGCAGGAGACCGAGGAACTGCTCACCGTCATGCGGTCGCTCAAGGCCGCCGGCAAGTCGATCGTCTTCATCACCCACAAGCTGGGCGAGGTGAAGGCGATCGCGGACCGGATCACCGTCATCCGGCGCGGGAAGACCGTCGGCACCGCCTCGCCGACCGCCAGCCGGGACGAGCTGGCCGCGCTGATGGTCGGCCGCAGCGTCCGGCTGACCGTGGACAAGCAGCCCGCCACCCCGGGCCGGCCGATCCTGGAGGTCGCCGGCCTGGTCGTCGACGACGACCGGCAGATCCGTGCGGTCGACGGCGTCGACCTGACCGTGCACGCCGGCGAGGTCCTCGGCGTCGCGGGCGTCCAGGGCAACGGCCAGACCGAGCTGATCGAGGCGATCATGGGCCTGCGGCCGGCGCTCGCCGGGACGGTGACCCTCGACGGCGAGGCCGTGCACGGCTGGTCGACCAAGAAGGTGCTCCGCGCCGGCGTCGGCTACGTGCCCGAGGACCGCAGCGTCGACGGCCTGGTCAAGGAGTTCTCCGTGGCGGAGAACCTGGTGCTGGACATCTACGACCGGCCGCCCTTCGGCAAGGGTCTGTCGCTGAAGCCGGACGCCATCGCGAAGTCGGCGAAGGAGCGGATCGAGCAGTTCGACATCCGTACCCCCTCGGCCGAGGCCGCGGTGGGCACCCTCTCCGGCGGCAACCAGCAGAAGGTGATCGTGGCCCGGGAGCTGTCCCGGCCGCTGAAGCTCTTCATCGCCGCCCAGCCCACCCGTGGCGTCGACGTCGGCTCGATCGAGTTCATCCACAGCCGGGTGATCCGGGAGCGGGACGTCGGCACCGCGGTCATGGTCGTCTCCAGCGAGCTGGACGAGGTGATCGGCCTGGCCGACCGGATCGCGGTGATGTACCGGGGCCGGATCATCGGCATCGTCGGCCCGGACACCCCGCGCGAGGAGATCGGCCTGCTGATGGCCGGCATCACCCCGGAGACGGCCGGCGAGCCCGGCGGCACGGCCCCCGAGGGCCCTGGTAACGAGGACGAGGCATGAGCAACCCGAACCCGGTGTCGGGCTCCCCGGACAAGGAGCCGGCGACCGAGTCCCAGGCGGCGCAGAACGCGGTCGGCAACACCGACCGCGCGGCGACGACCGCCACCGCCCCGAAGCGGCCCGAGGAGCAGCCCCGCCCCTCGTTGGGTCGGCTGTTCCTGGACAACCTCTGGGCCGCCAACACGGTCACCGTCACCGTGCTCGCGGTGGTCCTGGCGATGCTTGTCGGCGCCGTGCTGATCATCGTCTCCGACCCGGAGGTGCTGGCAACCTACAGCTACATCACCGCCCGGCCGGCCGACGCGCTCACCTCCAGCTGGACCGTGGTCAGCGAGGCGTACGCGAACCTGTTCAAGGGCGCGATCTTCGACCCGGAGGCGTCCGGCTTCACCGCCGCGATGGGCCCGATCTCGGAGACGCTCACCTACACCGCGCCGCTGGTCTTCACCGGCCTCTCGGTCGCGCTCGCCTTCCGCGGCGGCCTGTTCAACATCGGCTCCCAGGGCCAGGCGACCATCGGCGTCATCCTCGCCGCGGTTGCCGGCTTCGCGCTGCCGCTGCCGCCGGTGCTGCACCTGCTCGTCGCGCTGATCGCCGGCGCGGCCGGCGGCGCGCTCTGGGGCTTCATCCCCGGCATCCTCAAGGCGCGGACCGGCGCCCACGAGGTGATCAACACGATCATGCTCAACTACGTCGCGGTCTACTTGCTGTCCTGGATCATCGTCCAGAACGGGGTGCACAACCCGAACCGCGCCGACGCGATCAGCAAGCCGGTCGAGTCCTCCGCCCAGCTGCCCCGGCTGCTCGGCGACAACCTGCGGGTGCACGCCGGCATCCTGCTCGCGGTGCTGGTCACCTGGTTCGTCGCCTGGCTGCTGACCCGCTCCACGCTCGGCTTCGAGCTGCGCGCGGTCGGGGAGAATCCGGACGCCGCCCGGACCGCGGGCATCAGCGTCACCAAAACGTACGTGCTGGTCATGGTGATCTCGGGTCTGCTGGCCGGCCTCGGCGGGTCGAACATGGTGCTCGGCTCGACCGCGGACGCGCTGACCCCGCAGGTGGTCGCGCAGATCGGCTTCGACGGCATCCTGGTCGCGCTGCTCGGCCGGGTGAAGCCGTGGGGCGTGCTGCTCGCCGCGCTGCTCTTCGGGGCGCTGCAGGCCGGCGGCAACCGGATGCAGTCCTACTCGGGGATCTCCCTGGAGCTGGTCACCGTGCTCCAGGCGCTGATCGTCATCTTCATCGCCGCACCGGCCCTGGTGAAGGCGATCTTCCAGCTCCGGGCCGCCCGCGCCGCCCGGTTGCAGACGAGCCTGGCGAAGGGCTGGTAAGGCATGTCCACCACGGCTGTCCCCGACGTCGCCGTCACAGGAGTCGACGAGGGCTTCTGGACGCGGACCCGCAAGACGGGTGCCGTCCTGCTGGCGCTGGGCGTGCTCGCGGCGGTGCTCTTCGGGGCGCTCGCCACCGACCAGCAGGCCCGGTTCACGCTCAGCGAGACCGAGGGCGGCGCCGCCCTGGAGATCAACGGCACCATCGGCGCCATCCTCTTCGGGATCATCGCCGCCGCGGCCGGCGGCGCGCTGCTGGCCGGCGTGCCGAAGCGCTGGTTCGGCCTGCTGCTCGGCGTCGGGCTGGTCGCCTTCGTGCTGAGCTTCCTCTGCTGGCAGGTCTCCGCCGCTCCCGAGGGCCGCAACTTCATGCCGCTGGTCAACATCGTCCGGGGCACCTTCATCCTGGCCCTGCCGCTGATCTTCGGCGCGCTGGCCGGGGTGCTCTGCGAGCGGACCGGCGTGGTGAACGTGGCGATCGAGGGCCAGCTGCTGATGGGCGCCTTCGCCGGCGCCCTCTTCGGCAGCCTCTCCGGCAACGTCTGGGTGGGGCTGGTCGCCGCCGCGATCGGCGGCGCGTTCATCTCGCTGCTGCTCGCCGTCTTCGCCATCCGCTACCTGGTCGACCAGGTGGTCATGGGCATCGTGCTCAACCTGCTGGCGGTCGGCATCACCGGCTTCCTCTACGAGCGGCTGATGCAGACCGACGCGCAGAAGTACAACAGCGCGCCCCGGTTCGGCAACTGGGAGATCCCGCTGCTCAAGGACATCCCGCTGATCGGCCCGGCGCTCTTCCGGGGCAACATCTTCCTCTACCTCGGCCTGCTGCTGGTGCTGGTCATCCACATCGCGCTGTTCCGGACCCGGTGGGGCCTGCGGACCCGGTCGGTCGGCGAGCATCCCACCGCCGCCGACACCGTGGGCGTCAAGGTGCTCGGGTTGCGCTACCGAAACGTGATCATGGCCGGGATGGTCGCCGGCATCGGCGGCGCCTCGTACACGCTGGCTTTCTACTCCTTCACCAAGAACATGATCGGCGGTAAGGGCTTCATCGCCCTGGCCGCGCTGATCTTCGGCCGGTGGAGCCCGACGGGCGCGCTGCTCGCGGCGCTCTTCTTCGGCTTCGCCGACCAGCTCGCCACCTACCTCGGCGCGATCGGCAGCAGCATCCCCAGCCAGTTCCTGGCGATGCTGCCGTACCTGGCGACGATCCTGGCGGTGGCCGGGCTGGTCGGCCGGGTCCGGGCGCCGGCGGCGGACGGCAAGCCGTACATCAAGGGCTGACGGGGGTAAGCACGTGGAGATCGACTGGGAGCGACTGCGGGCCGCGGCCACTGAGGCGATGCGGCACGCGTACGCGCCGTACTCGAAGTTCCCGGTCGGGGCGGCCGCCCTGGTCGACGACGGCCGGGTGGTGGTCGGCTGCAACGTGGAGAACGCCGCGTACGGCGTCACCCTCTGCGCCGAGTGCGGGGTGGTCACCTCGCTGCACGCCACCGGCGGTGGCCGGCTGGTCGCCATGTCCTGCGTCGACGCCAACGGTGAGCCGCTGATGCCCTGCGGCCGGTGCCGGCAGTTGCTCTGGGAGAACGGTGGCCCGGAGTGCCTGGTCGAGACGAAGGGCCGGCCGCTGCGGATGGCCGAGCTGCTGCCGCACGCCTTCGGCGTGGAGGACCTGGAGGCCGTCGTCGGCGAGACCCCGGTGCCGGTGGTGCCGGAGCGGCTGGCCGCCTGGCGGGGGCGGGGCACCGTCTTCGTCCACCCGGACCTCTCCGCCGGGCAGCAGGTCTGGACGGGGTACTGGGAGCGGTCCGCCGGGGACACCGAGGGCGCCCAGACCGGCGTGCTGGAGGAGGGCCCGACCTGGGACGACCCGGCGGAGGCGATCGCCTGGGGGCTGGCCCGTACGCCCCGGGTGGTGGTGGTCGACGCGGCCGGCGCCATCTTCTGGGCGGGCGAGGGTGAGCCGCCGATGGAGATACCTGATCGCTGGGGTGGCTGAGCTTGGGGGCTGGGGCCGACCGTGCCCGGCTCCGGGCGGTCAGGCTTGATCCCTCCGCCGGTCACGGTCGGCCCCAGCCCTCGGTGGTCGCGGTCCGTGGGTCGGTATCGCAACGACTTGAGAAGGAACTCAAAGGTGAGTGCTTTTAGGGCGGTTGACGTCATCCGGGCCAAGCGGGACGGGGGCGTGCTGAGCGACGGCCAGATCGACTGGGTGGTCGACGCGTACACCAAGGGGCTGGTGGCCGACGAGCAGATGTCGGCGCTGGCCATGGCGATCCTGCTGCGCGGCATGACCGCGCCGGAGATCGCCCGGTGGACCGCCGCAATGATCGCCAGCGGGGAACGGTTGGACCTGTCGTCGGTGTCCCGGCCGACCGTGGACAAGCACTCCACCGGCGGCGTCGGCGACAAGATCACCCTGCCGCTCACCCCGCTCGTCGCCGCCTGCGGCGGCGCGGTGCCGCAGCTGAGCGGGCGCGGGCTGGGCCACACCGGCGGCACCCTCGACAAGCTGGAGTCGATCCCCGGCTGGCGGGCCGCGCTGAGCAACGACGAGTTCATCGACCAGCTCCGCGACGTCGGCGCGGTGATCTGCGCGGCCGGTGATGGACTGGCCCCGGCGGACCGCAAGCTGTACGCGTTGCGCGACGTCACCGCCACCGTCGAGGCCATCCCGCTGATCGCCAGCTCGATCATGAGCAAGAAGATCGCCGAGGGCACGGGCGCCCTGGTGCTCGACGTGAAGGTCGGCTCCGGCGCGTTCATGAAGTCCGTGGGCGACGCCCGCGAGCTGGCCCGGACCATGGTCGAGCTGGGCGGCGCGCACGGGGTGAAGACGGTCGCCCTGCTCACCGACATGTCCACCCCGCTCGGCCTGACCGTCGGCAACGCGCTGGAGGTGACCGAGTCGGTCGAGGTGCTGGCCGGCGGTGGCCCGGCCGACGTGGTGGAGCTGACCCTGGCCCTGGCCCGGGAGATGCTGACCGCGGCCGGCCTGCCGGACGCCGATCCGGCGGCGGCGCTGCGCGACGGCCGGGCGATGGACGCCTGGCGGGCGATGATCCGGGCGCAGGGTGGCGACCCGGATGCGCCGCTGCCCACGGCCAACGAGATCGAGGTGGTCCACGCCACCGAGGACGGCTTCGTAGCTGCCGTCGACGCGTACGCCATCGGGGTGGCCGCGTGGCGGCTCGGCGCCGGGCGGGCCCGCAAGGAGGACCCGGTGAGCATCCCGGCCGGGGTGGTGCTGCACAAGCGTCCCGGCGACCCGGTGCGCGCCGGTGACCCGCTCTACGAGCTGCGCGCCGAGCACGCGGAGCGGATCCCGGCGGCGCTCGCCGAGGCGGAGCGGGCGGTGCGGATCGCGCCGGACGCGCCGACGGCGGCGCCGTTGGTGATCGAGCGCATCGGCTGATCAATTCCGGTCGGGAGGTGCCGTGGTGCCGGCCACCCGGAGCCGCTATCCTCCCTGCCCAGGGGGGACAGACCGGCGATGAGCCGTTGCGAGCAGACAGGGACCTGAGCCGTGCGCGTATCCGCCCCCGATCCCCGGGCCGTCCGTGAGGCGAGCCTCGACGAGCTGTCCCGGCTGGGCCTGCCCCTTCCGCCGTCCCAGTTCCCGCTGGTGTGGGAGCCGGGCGACGAGATCGAGCTGCGACCCACCGTCGAGATCGAGGCCCGGATCGCGGTGCTGCATGTGATCCTCGCCCGGTGCTTCGGGATGCCCCCGCAGGCGGCGATGAGCTGGCTGCTGGGCTCGCACCTGGTGGACATGGTGACGCCGCCGGAGTGGCAGTTCGTGATGGGCGGCAAGGGCGACCACCGGTCGTTCGTGCTGCACCACGACGCGCTCTTCTCGCTGTGCTGGGTGCTCGGGCTGACCAAGCAGCTCGACCCGACGGTGCCGGTGGACGAGCGGCTGGTGGAGCGGATGCCGCACGTCGCCGGGGGGGAGACGTTCGCCGGGTGGCGGTCGCGGATCCTGGCCGCCCCGCAGCACCCCGCCGACGCGGCGGCCCTGCTCGATCTGCACTACTGCCTGGACTGGGCGTACCTGGAGACGGAGCGGGCCGGCCGGCGGCCGCCCGGGCTGGTGGACGCGAACGCGATCGGGCAGCGCCGCTGGGCGCTGGAGTGGGCGGTGATCCTCCGCGGCCCGTACCACGACGAGCCGCCCGGCTGGGAAGAGGTCGACCTCTCCACCTGACCGGGTCAGCGTGGCCGGTGCACGCCCAGCCGGACCGCGACCGTCACCGGGATCGGCTCGGGCAGGGCGGCGATCCGGTCGGCGAGCCGGGCCGGGTCGGTGTGCCAGGCGCTCGGGCCCATCCCGACCAGGGTGGCCACCTCCGTCCGGGTGAGGGCGAGCCGGGTCCGGCGCTCGCTGCTCGACTCCTGCGTGAAGTGTCCGGCCAGGCTGCCGGCGACCCGGTCGGCCTTGGCCGGGTCCACCCTGAGCAGGTCCAGGGCGTCGACCAGTTCGACCAGGTGGTCCTCGGCCGGGGTGACCACCAGCAGCGCGCCCGCCGGGTCGAGCACCCGGTGGAACTCCGCGCCGTTGCGTGGGGCGAAGACGTTCAGCAGCACGGTGGTGGAGGCGTCGGCCAGTGGCAGCCGTTGCCACGTGTCGGCGAGCGCCGCGACCGCGCGCGGGTGGGCCCGGGCCGCGCGGCGCAGCGCCGGCTTGGAGACGTCCAGAGCCAGACCGACGGCGTCGGGCAGCGCCGCCAGCACCGCCGCGAGGTAGCGGCCGGTCCCGGCGCCGGCATCCACCACCAGCGGGTACGGGGTGCCGCCACCGTCCGCCGGGCCCCGGCCCGCGGCCGGCGCGGGTGTTACTGCGGGAACCACCTCCGGCGCGGACGGCGACCAGCCGGACACGATCTCGCCGGCGGTCGTGGCGAGGGCGGCGGCGATGGTGTCGTAGGGGCCGGCGGCGAGGAAGTCGGCGCGGGCGGCGACCATCTCGGCGCTGTCCCCGGCGTGCGGGGCGCGGCCGGCGCGCAGGTTGACGGACCCCTGGCGGGCGAGGTCGAAGCTGTGCCGGCGCGGGCAGCGCAGCGCGCGGGCGGTACCCGCGGTGACCTCGGCCAGGGGATCGCCGCAGACCGGGCAGCGCAGCCGGTCGAGGATGCGGGCGTCCATGTCAGGCCTCCGGGCCGGCGGAGGTCGGGGCGACGCGACGGCCCTGGTCGTCACCGGCGGGCGCGGTGAGGTGTTCGACCACCCGGTGGGTCAGCGCGCCGAGCGCCTCGACCTCCTCGGGGGTGAGCAGGTCGACCAGGTGCCGGCGGACGGCGGCCACGTGCCCGGGGGCGGCGGCCTCGATGGCCTGCCGCCCGGCGGGGGTCAGCGCGACCACCGAGCCGCGGCCGTCGGACGCGCACTCCTCGCGGGTGACCAGGCCGCGCTGCTGCATCCGGGTCAGGTGGTGGGAGAGCCGGCTGCGGGACCAGAGCATCCGGTCGGCCAGTTCGCTGAGGCGCAGCCGCTGGTCGGGCGTCTCGGAGAGGTCGGAGAGGACGTCGTAGTCCGGCTCGGAGAGCCCGGCGTCCTGCACCAGCTCGCGGGCCAGTTCCAGGTCGAGCAGGCGACGCATCCGGCGGTAGCCGCGCCAGGCCCGCTCCTCCCGCTCGTCCAACCAGCGTGGGGCGTCCATGCCGACGATCCTAACCCAGTTGTTGACATGTCATCGAAACCGCCCTAAGTTCGGTGACATGTCGACAAGATCGCCCGTACGGCTGATCCGCCCGCTGCTCGGGCTGGTCCTCTCCGGCGCCAGCGTGGCACTGATGGTCCGCGCGGACGCCGCCCTCGCGCCGCTGCGGGTGGCGGCGTGAGCGCCCGGCTGTGGGAGCTCTTCGGCGAGCGGGGGCGCGGGGTGGTGGTCACCCTGCGCCGGGACGGCCGGCCGCAGCTGTCGAACGTCGACTACCTCGCCGAGCCCGGGCTGATCCGCTGCTCCACCACCGGCGACCGGGCGAAGGTCCGCAACCTGCGCCGCGACCCCCGGGCCAGCTTCCACGTGACGACCGCCGACGGCGGGGCGTACGCGGTGGCCGAGGGCACGGTGACCCTCACCCCGCCCGCCGCGGCCGTCGACGACGCCACCGTCGACGAGCTGGTGGAGGTCTACCGGCGGATCCGCGGCGAGCACCCCGACTGGGCGGAGTACCGGGCGGCGATGGCGGCCGACGGTCGCCTGGTGATCCGCCTCGCGGTCGAGCGGGTGTACGGCTGGCGCCCCTGACCCGCCCGCCCCGGTCCCGTCCCGCCCCACAGCCAGCGGTGACTAATGTCTGAGCATGGTCGCAATCCGGTACGAGGACATCGTCAAGGTCCCCAAGGCGCTGCTGCACGATCACCTGGACGGCGGTCTGCGGCCCGCGACGATCGTCGAGCTGGCCGCCGAGGTCGGCCACGAGCTGCCCGCCACCGAACCGGATGCGCTGGGTCGCTGGTTCGTCGAGGCGGCCAACTCGGGCTCGTTGGAGCGCTACCTGGAGACCTTCGCGCACACCGTGGCGGTGATGCAGACCGCGTCGGCGCTGCGCCGGGTCGCCCGGGAGTGCGCGCTCGACCTGGCCGCCGACGGGGTGGTCTACGCCGAGGTCCGGTTCGCCCCGGAGCAGCACCTCGAACAGAACCTGACCCTGGACGACGTGGTCGAGGCGGTCGTCGCCGGGTTCGTGGAGGGAAGCGCGCAGGCCGCCGAGGCGGGCACGCCGATCCGGGTCGGCACCCTGCTCACCGCGATGCGGCACGCGGCCCGCTCGCAGGAGATCGCCGAGCTGGCCGTCCGGCACCGGGACGCCGGCGTGGTCGGCTTCGACATCGCCGGCGCGGAGGCGGGCTTCCCGCCCACCCGGCACCTGGACGCCTTCGAGTACCTCCAGCGGGAGAACTTCCACTTCACGATCCACGCCGGTGAGGCGTTCGGGCTGCCGTCGATCTGGCAGGCGATCCAGTGGTGCGGCGCCGACCGGCTCGGCCACGGGGTGCGGATCGTCGACGACATCACCCCGGGCCCGGAGCCGGTGCTCGGCCGGCTGGCCGCGTACGTGCGGGACAAGCGGATCCCGCTGGAGCTGTGCCCGTCGTCGAACGTGCAGACCGGCGCGGCCCCCTCGATCGTGGAGCACCCGATCGGGTTGCTGCGGGACCTGCGCTTCCGGGCAACGGTCAACACCGACAACCGGCTGATGAGCGGGACGTCGATGTCGCGGGAGATGGCGCTGCTGGTGGAGGCCTTCGGCTACGGCTGGAAGGAACTCCAGTGGTTCACCATCAACGCGATGAAGAGCGCCTTCATCCCGTTCGACGAGCGGCTGAGGATCATCGACGAGGTGATCAAGCCGGCATACGCGAAGCTGGTCGGCTGATCAGTGCTGGTGCGGGTGGCCGGCGAGCAGCGCGGCCACCCGGTGCAGCACATCCCGGGCCCGGGCCGCCTCCGCGCCCAGCCCGGTCTGCCGGCGCAGCACCGCCGGCTCGGCGCGGAGCAGGGCCACCCCGCGGCTCAGCACCACCCGGGGCGCCTTGCGCTGCTCGGCCAGGTCGCGGGCGAGCCGGCGGAGGAAGGTCGCCCCGCGCGGCCGGCGCAGCGCGTACGCCCCGGCCAGAAGGCCGCGGCGTCGGCACTCCTCGACGATCTCGGCGGCGAAGATCCCTTCGGCGACGAAAAGTGGCGATCCGGCGACATCGAATGGCCGGGTGGTCACCCGACGGTCCGCGCCGATCGCATAAACCGGCACTTCGGCCTTGCCGTACCGGGCAAGTCGGGCAATTGTTTCCACTGCCGTCTCGGCGTCCCAGGAACTGGGTGACTCCCAGTCCACCTGTCCGTTCCGATGCGGCAACGTAGGGTCATCGCCGTCCTTGTAGAAGTCGTCCAGGCAGAGGACAGGAAGTCCGGTTCGATGCGCAATATACGACTTTCCGGAACCGGAAGGGCCGGCAAGCAGGACGACGCGGTGACGATTTTCCATTACTTTGAGCGACTCCGGACGGACGGATTGCTATCAAATTGCATCAACATCTCATCACACCTCCGGCGAGGGAGAACCTGGGCTTTCTCTTTGCGGGGCGGCGTGATGGAATCTCGGAGGTCCGACCCGCCGGGTCGGTCGCTCCGCGTTGCTCTAGGGCGACGCGCGGACTTGTGATGCGAGGGCGGTGACGTGAGCAAACGGCCACAGACGGCGGGCTCCTTCCTGTCGCGTCTGCGCCGGCCGGCCAGCCGGCTCCGCGACATGCCGATCTGGTCCAAGCTCGGTCTGATCATGATCGTGCCGACCATCGCCACGGTCGTGGTCGGCGCCACTGGTCTGGTGGACCACCTGGGGACGCTCAACAATGCCAACCGAACCGGAGACCTGGCCACCCTGGTCAGCTACTCCGGTGACCTGGTCGACAGGCTGCAGGACGAGCGGACCGCCGCCGTGCTGCTGCTGAGCGCCGACAAGGGGGACAAGAAGCGGCCCGACGCGTACCAGCAGGTGAACGAGGACGTCGACCAGGTCAAGGACCGGTACTCGCAGCAGCGCGGCCAGCTGAACGGCCTGCCCGCCACGCTGCAGAACCTCCTCGACGGGATCGACCAGAAGCTCGAAGAACTGCCCGGCACCCGCAGTCAGGTCTTCAACGGCAAGTTCACGCTCACTCAAGCGAACCAGGCGTACGACGGCCTGATCAGCGACCTGCTGGCGATCCGCGACTCGAGCTCCCAGCTCGCTGGCGACAGCGACCTGAGCGACCGGATGCGCGCCGCCGCCGCCATCGCCCACAACAAGGAGTTCGTCTCCCAGCGCCGGGTGGTCGTGCACCGCGCACTTATCCTCCACAAGCTCAGCCCGACCCTGCGCAAGGACTACATCAGCAGCGTCACCGCCGAGCAGCAGGCGCTGGAGTCCTTCACCGCCATCGCCAATCGGTCCGAGGCCGAGTTCTACCAGCAGACCGTCGCCGGGGCCGACCTGCGCGAGGTGCTCTCCTACCAGGGCCAGATCAGCGGCAACGAGACCGGGGACCTGTCGACCATCTCCTTCCTGCCTGACCAGTGGGACACCGCGATGGTCGACAACGCCAAGCTGATCCGTACCGTCGAGTCGAAGCTCGACGGCGAGGTGGTCAAGCAGGCCGACGGCCTCCGCTCGGACGTGCAGCGCCAGGTCTTCCTGGAGACCGGCCTGCTGCTGAGCGTGCTGCTGCTGGCGATCCTCTTCGCGTACCTGGTCGCCCGCTCGATGGCCCGGTCGCTGCGCGACCTGCGGCAGGGCGCCCTCTCGGTGGCCCAGTACGGCCTGCCGCAGGCGGTGGCCCGGCTGCGCGACCCGCAGGTCGTCGGCCAGCTCTCCCCGGTGCAACTGGCCAACCAGATCGCCGAGCCGCTGCCCGTCCGGAGCAGGGACGAGTTCGGCCAGGTGACCGAGGCGTTCAACGCCGTCCACCTGGAGGCGGTCCGGACCGCCGCCGAGCAGGCCGCGCTGCGCGCCTCCGTCGCGACGATGTTCGTCAACCTGGCCCGCCGTTCGCAGATCCTGGTCGACCGGCTGATCGGTCACCTGGACCGGCTGGAGCGCGGCGAGGAGGACCCGGACCGGCTGGCCGAGCTGTTCCAGCTCGACCACCTCGCCACCCGGATGCGCCGCAACGACGAGAACCTGCTGGTCCTCGCCGGTGCCGACTCGACCCGTGTGCAGCGGGAGCCGGCCGCCCTGATCGATGTGTTTCGCGCCGCGCAGTCCGAGGTGGAGCACTACACCCGGATCGAGTTCGGCGTGATCGACCGGGACATCGAGGTCGCCGCGCACGCGGTCAACGACCTGGTGCACCTGGTCGCCGAGCTGTTCGACAACGCCACCGCCTTCTCCCCGCCGGACTCGCAGGTCATGGTGGAGGCCCGGCGGGTGGGCGACCGCGCCTCGCTGTACGTCGAGGACCGGGGCATCGGCATCAGCGGCGAGCAGCTGCGTGACCTCAACGAGCGGCTCGCGACGCCGCCGCAGGTGGACGTGGCCGTATCCCGGATGATGGGTCTGGTCGTGGTCGCCCGGCTGGCGTCCCGGCACGGCGTCAAGGTCGAGCTACGGCCCGGCGCCGACCGGGGCACCCTCGCCGACGTCACGCTGCCCTCCTCCGTCCTGGTGCCGCGCGCCCTCTCCGGGCGGGGGCAGCAGCCCCCGGCGCTCCCCGCGGCGACCGGCCCGGCGCCGGCCTTCGGCGGTCCCCAGGCGGTCGGCCCGGCTCCCACCCTCGGCGCCCTGGCGGCTCTGGGCCACGCCCCGAACACGCCGCCGGCCCCGCGCCCCGGCGAGTCGGGCAACCAGGTGACCCTCGGCGGTCGCCCGTTCGACCCGGCCCCGCGCAACGGCTCCGGCGCCCCGGCCCCGGCCGGGGGAATGCCCTCGATTCCCGCCTGGTCGGACCTCACCGGCGCCAGCGGGACCAACGGCGGAGACTCGTACACGCCACGGAACTCCAACGGCCAGCCGATCGACCCGCTGCCCCAGCGACGCAACGGCGGTGACGGCGACCCCGCCGGCACCGGTACGCAGCCGGCGATCCCGCGGCAGCTGCCCAGCAGCCCGGAGACGCGTCCGTACAACCCGCCGCCGGTCTCCGCCCCGCCGCTGCCGCCGGTCTCCGGCGTGCCGGTGTCGGCGTCCCCGGTGTCCGGTTATCCGGTGTCCGGCCAGCCGGTCTCCGGCCAGCCGGTGTCGGCGGCGCCCGCGCCGGGTCGGCCCGTCTCCGCGTCGCCCATGGGCCAGTGGTCGCCGCAGGCTCCGCCGGCCCCCGCGCCGAGCGCCGCCGCGCCGCCGGTCTGGCCGCCGGTTGCCGCGCCCGACCGGGACGCGGCCACCCCGCCGGTGCCGGAGCGGCTCGCGGCCGCCCTGGACATGACGACCGAGCTGCCCCGGGTGCCGCGCCCGGAGGCCGCTCCGCCGGCCGCCATGCCGCCCGCAGTCAACCGGCCGCCGGCCGTCAACCGGCCGCCGGTCGCGAACCGGCCGCCGACTCCGCAGCAGGCCGGGAACCGCCAGCGGTACGCGGACGAGACGATGGAGCTGCCGATCTTCCGGGAGCTCGAGTCGGCGTGGTTCCGCACCCGCCGGCCCGGGCCGGAGGAGGCCGCCGCCGCCGCCGCTCCGGCCGCCCCGGCGAACGGCGCCGCGACCCAGCAGTTCGCCAAGGTGGACGTCGTCGGTCGGGCCGTCCAGCAGACACCACCCGGGACGACAGGTAGCGCACCGATGGCACACACTCCGACGGCCGGTGGAGCGCCGCGCGACACCGGCACGGCCACGAACGGTGGTGCCCGCCCCGGTCCCGCCGAGGCGCTGCCGACCCGTCGACCGCAGCAGCCGCCAGCCGGTGGCTGGCAGACCGCGGCCGACGACGGCTGGCGGGCCGCCTCGGCGGCCACCGAGGTGCCGGTGGAGGAGACCACCCAGAAGGGGCTGCCCAAGCGGACGCCGATGGCGCAGCTGGTCCCGGGCGGCCTGGACAAGCCGTCGGCCTCGGTGCAGCGCCGGACGCCGGAAGGCGTACGGGGCCTGCTCTCGGCCTACCATCGGGGCGTGCAGCGGGGGCGTACCAACCCGACCGACAGCAACTCGACCGGCCCGGCGGCGACCCCGGGCGGGCAGCAGTCCTCGCAGTCTGGCTCAGGCCCGGTGGCCGGGAGCGGGCAGAAGGAGCAACAAGGATGACTACTACGCAGGATCTCGGATGGCTGTTGGCCAACTTCGCCGACCGGGTGCCCGGTGTCGCGCACGCGGTCGCCGTCTCCGCGGACGGCCTGCTCCTCGCGTCGTCTCGTGACCTTCCGCGGGACCGGGCGGACCAGCTGGCCGCGATCTCGTCCGGACTGGTCAGCCTGACCCAGGGCGCCGCCCGCTGCTTCGAGGGCGGGGCGGTCCTGCAGACCGTCGTGGAGATGGACAACGGCTTCCTGTTCCTCATGTCCATCTCGGACGGCTCGTCGTTCGCGGTCCTGGCCGCGCGGAGCTGCGACGTCGGGCAGGTCGGCTACGAGATGGCCCTGCTCGTCGACCGGGTGGGCGACGCATTGACCCCGCAGCCGCGTACGGCTGTCGGAATGATGGGCTGACCGAGCTGACCAGCGGGTCGGCACCGCAGGAACGACACAACAACAACGACGGGAACCACCGGGCGAGAGCCGGTGCCGGGTGCGAAGGAGGTGAGCGGCGACATGGTCGATCGTGACGAACCGACCGGAGCATTGGTCCGTCCATACGCCGTGACCCGTGGTCGTACCCGTCCCCGGCTCGACATCGCCTTGGAGGCGCTCGTCGAGACGACGGTGCGCGGCCGGACTGCTGCCAGTGGTAATGGCGGCCAAGGTCGAGAGCACCAGTACATTGCCGCGCTGTGTGACGGTCGTGTGCAGTCGCTCGCCGAAATCGCGGCGCGGCTGCAACTTCCGCTCGGCGTGGCCCGGGTGCTCATCGCCGACATGGCGACGGATGGCCTGGTCGCGGTCCACGAGCCGACCATTTTGGACGACTCCGACGACGCGGTGGGCACTGAACTGCTGGAGAGGGTGCTGAGTGGACTTCGCAGGCTCTGACATGTCGCACCGGCCGTCGGCCCCGAGCGGGCGCGTGACGTCGGCGAAGATCGTTATCGCCGGTGGATTCGGCGTCGGCAAGACGACGCTGGTCGGCTCGGTCTCGGAGATCACGCCGCTGACCACCGAGGCGATCATGACTTCCGCCGGCGTGGGCGTCGACGACACCCGGCAGGTGCCGGGCAAGACGACGACCACGGTGGCGATGGACTTCGGTCGTATATCGATCGACCGGGATCTGATCCTGTACCTGTTCGGTACGCCGGGTCAGACGCGTTTCTGGTTCATGTGGGACGAGTTGGTCCGCGGTGCCATCGGCGCCGTAGTGCTGGTGGACACCCGTCGGTTGGCCGACTGTTTCGCCGCGATCGACTTCTTCGAGCACCGGCGGCTGCCGTACCTGGTGGCCATCAACTGCTTCGACGGCATGCAGTACCACGACCCGCAGGACGTCCGGGACGCGCTGGCCATCTCCAGCCACGTGCCCGTGGTGGCCTGCGACGCGCGGAACCGCGAGTCGACCAAGCACGTGTTGATCTCGCTGGTCGAGTACGTCCTCACCATGCGTCGCACGCGGGCGGTCGCACCCGCCTGACCGGCGTCAGAACGCGCCCGGTGACAGCCTCGGCCGTCACCGGGCGTTTCTCGCTGTCCGGCGGGGATCGCGGCCCGCCCCCCGCCGGGGATCGGGCCGCCGGTCGTCAGGCGTACGGCGTCCAGGTGCCCTGGGAGTCCCGCTCCACGCCGATGTGCCGGATCGGCGCGAAGGTGTACCCGCCGGCGATGCCCTCGGTCACCTTGGGTCTGCAGTTACGCGCGCAGCCGTCAACGGTCCACGCTGCCGGCGGGCGAGCGCCGCGACGGTGGTTGTTGGTGAGCGTCGAGCCACCCAGGCAGGCGGGGCGGACGGCGTACGCGCCCCTCCACGGCGGCGGCGTTGCCGCAGGCGAGGTTTCTTCGGCGACCGCGCCGGCGTCCAAGAAGATCGGGCCCCGGTAGCCGGCCCGGCGCAGCGCCCGGGCGGCGACGCCGGAGTCCGGGGCGGTGCCCCAGACCACCACGCCGTCCGGCTCGTCGGCCACCGCCCGTCGGGCGGCGGAGGCGAAGCTCTCCCGGCCGCCCGGACCCGGCGTCGAATTATCTGGGTGTGGGCAGGAACACGCAGGGGGCAGGCGGTGGGCGCCCGGTCAGGACCGGTAGCCCGCGGAGCGGAACTCGTACTCCCGGTCGTCGTCCCGGTCGCCGGTGTCGCGGCTGAAGTCCCAGCCGCCGGCCGACTCCCGGCCCGGGCGACCGCCGACCGCGAAACCGCCGATCTCCTGGCCGCGCCGCCAACCGCGGAAGTAACCGGTGGTGTTCTCGGCGAGGCTGGCCGCGTCCCGGACGATCCGCAGTGGACGCTCCTCGCCCATCGGCGAGCCGGGCACGAGGTTGGCCTGGGGGACACGTTTCGGCAGACCCGCTGTCGTCTCGGCACCCACCGCCGGGCGGGCCGCCTGCTCGGCGGCCTGCCAGCCGGTGTCCGCCGTGGCCGCCCAGTCCAGTTCGGACTCCTCGGTGTGACCGACGAACCAGGCGGACTTCGCCTGGGCGAAGATGAGCAGGTCACCGTCGCCCTCGTCGGAGACCGGCGAGGGCCGGTGCTCCTTCGGCGCGGGCCTCCGCTCCAGCGGTGGTGCGGGTCGCCGCTCCAGCGGTGGTGCGGGCCTCCGCTCCAGCGGTGGAGCGGGAAGGTCGGCACGGGGACCGGGTCGGCTGGCGCGGTCCGCCTCGGCCCGCTCGACCAGCCGCAGCGGCGGGGCGTCCAGACCGGGGTCGGTCTGCGGGTTCAGGCCCTCCCGCAGCGCCCGGTCGGCCAGCTGCGGTGGCTCGACCAGCCGCAGCATCGGGGGCTCCTGGGGCAGGTCGTCGGCGAGCCAGGGCGGGGTGACCCGACCCTTGCCCGGATCGGTCGGCGCGTCGATCTGCCGCCCGCCCCGGTCGCCGTACGAGTAGGCGGCCGGCGCGTCGGCGGAGCCGTCGGCGAGATCGTCGCCGTTGTTGACCAGCGGCCAGTTGGCCCGGGAGCCCGGGGGCGCGGACTCCTGGCCGGGACGGGGGGTCGGCACCGGGACGCTCAGGTCGGTCGTGCTGAAGCCGCCGGTGGGCGGCGCCAGCTCCGGGGTGGTCTTGGGGCGCGGCGGGATGATCGTCCGATGCCGTTCGGCGCGGGCACTGTTGATCGCCGCAGTGGTCAGCGTCGGCCGGAACGGCTCGCCGGCCTCTGCCGGCGGCACGTTGCCCCGCTGCGCCGGGGCGATCGGGGTGATGCCGGGCGGCGGTGGGGGCGGCGCGGAGACCGGACGGTTGGTCGGCGCGTCCACCCGGTGCGGCATCGGCGGGACCGGTTCGTGGCGTGAGGGCGGCGCGGAGATCGGCGTACCGGCGGCGGCCGGGGCGACCGGTGCCGGAGCGACGGGCGGCGGCGCGACCGGGGCCGGGGCGACCGGCGGCGGGCCGAGCGGCCGCGGCGGTAGTGGCGCCACGCCGCCGGTGAGCGGCTCGGGACGGCTGCGGCGGCCCACCGGCTCGGGCTCCGTGGGCCGGATCGCCCGCAGGCCGGTTCCGGTGCTGCTCAGGCCGGGAATCTCGCCGACCTGCTCGCCCCGACGGGCGGCGGCCCGCCGGCCGGGGACCGGCGCCGGCGTGGTGACCCGGGCGCTGAGGGCGCCGACCAGAGCCTCGCAGCCGGCGTCGCAGGCCCGGACGGAGGCGACCGCCTGCCGCACGGTCTCCGCGACGGCCGAGGTGAGCACCCGGTTGACCGTGGCCCGGCGGGGCGTCTCGGAGATGGCGACCCGCAGCGCGGTGACCGCGTCGTTGATCCGGTCGACGCTCGCGACGCCCTCGGCGGCGAGGTGCGCGGCGACGGCGTCCGCGGTGACCGAGACCTCCCCGCCCCGGGCGACGGTGCCGCCGAGCATGCCGGGCTCCGGCAGCGCGTCGAGCACCGCCAGCGAGACCGGCTCGGCCGGGTCCGGGTAGGCCCGGAGGGCGGCCGGGTAGAGCTCCCGGAGTACCTCGCGCAGCGCCACCGCGGCGGAGTGCCGCCCGTTGGCCAGGGCGGCGTGCGCGGCCAGGACCTGCTTGTAGTTCGCCAGGTCACGGGGGGCCGGCAGGGTGACCGCGGAGAGCGCGCCGGCCTGCAGGGCCCGGGCCAGCCCGACGGCGCGGCGCTCGGCCGGCGGGGACTGCATCTCCTCCAGGGAGTCGTCGTCGGCGAACCGCTCGGCGAAGTCGTCCACCAGGTCGTCGTCCGCGATCGCCAGTGGACGACCGGCGGCGCTGAGCAGCGAGGTGACCGTGTGGTCGTCGCTGTCGGCGGCGATGGCCGCACCGCTCGGCCCGCCCGACCGCTCCACGAGCAGCGCGACCAGCTGGGCGTAGCCCGCCGGGTCGTCGCTGATCTCGCAGACATGCAGCAGACGGCCTGCGTCATCGACCACAGCGGACGTCAGCGCCGAACCGGCCGAAGCCGGTCGGTCGGCTGAATCCGCCGAGGCCAGACCGCAGTACACGCGGACGAGCGCCACGGCGTCGTCCTCCTCCCGGGACACAGATCGTTACTTCTGCCAGAGACTGATGGTCCCCGTTACGGGTCAGTCGCGCCAGTCCACGACAGCAGAGATCTTGCCGACAATGGTGCGCCAACCCAAACTTGCGGTTTGTGCCCCGATTTTCCTCAGGCGCCGCCGCCCGAGGAAAGCACCGATTCCGCCGTTGACAGTGGCCCGCAGGGCCTCGTCCAGGTCGTCGAGGCTGGAGCCCGCGGAGAGCATGTCCAGCACCGCCGGTAGCCGCAGGCCGTACGCAAGGTCACGAGCGACCTCGCCGGCCTCGATCAGCAGCGTTGGGTCCCACGTGTCGTGGCCGCCGCGGAGGTTCTCCACCACCAGGTCGAGCTCGTAGGTGTCCTCGTCCAGCGGGGCGATGTCGGCCGGTTCGACCCGTTCGGACAGTTCGTTCCAGCTGTCCAGTTGGGACAGGTCGTTGGGCGCACCGGATCGGACGAAGCTGACCAGCGACTCCGGGGTCTTGAACAGCAGCAGCCGGCCGCGGTGGCTGAGGAAGACGGGCACTTCCTCGTCGCCCGCGGCGTCCTCGTCCTCGTCCTCGTCGGCCTCCTCGTCCGCCGCCTCGGTGGCGCCGTGCCGGCGACCCTCGGGCCGCTCGTCCTCGGCGTCCTCCTCCGCGGACAGGGCGGCGAACTCCTCGTCGAGGATCACCATCTCTCCGTCCTCGGCCTCGGCCTCGACGGCCTGACGGCGGGCCAGGAAGGGGTCGTCCTCGTCGCGCTCGGTGACGTCGGTCGGGGTCAGCTCCCGCGCGGTCCGGTACGCCCGCAGGGTGAAGCCGGTGCCGGCGGGCAGGGCGATCTCCACCGGGTCGATCCGCAGCTCGTCCCAGAGCGCGCGGTCGGCCGCCGGGCGGTCGACGTCGACCTCGTCTGCTGCGGCCGACGCGGTGCTGTCGTCGAGCTCGGGCTCGTCGGCATCGGGCCGTTGGGGCGACTGGCGGGCCACGCTGACCTCCGGGTGCTTTCGGGTTTGCCCACCCGGCGACACCTTCGGCCGCCGGGTGACTCTGCGCACATACCCTAGTGGGCGACCCGATGAGGCCGGGACCGCACCCCGGTGGCGTCCCGGCGGACGGACAAGTAGCGTTGCTACGCATGAAGGCCCAGGCGCTGCACGGACATCTGGACGCGCTGCTGCTGGCGGTGCTGGAGCAGGGCGAACTTCACGGGTACGCGATCATCGAGGCGCTCCGGGCGCGCAGCGACGGGGCGCTGGACCTGCCCACGGGCACCATCTATCCGGCGCTGCGCCGACTGGAACGGGCCGGTTACGTCGCCAGCTCCTGGAGCACCGTCAACGGCCGGGAACGACGGACCTACCAGCTCACCGACGCCGGCGGGCGCGCGCTGGCCGGCGAGCGGGCCGGCTGGCGCGAGTTCAGCGCGACCGTCGGCCGGTTCCTCGGCGCCGACCACCCGCCGACCGCACCCGCCTGACCCCGGACGGCCGCTCGCCGCCCGGGTCCCGCTCGCCGGTCCGACGCCCGCCGCGGGCGGCCGGACCACCGCCCGCGCCGGCGGCGGGCAGGCGGCGTCACCGGGCGGTAAGCAGCCAGCAGCGGGCGGCCCGGGCCAGCGCGAACCAGCCCACGCCCACCAGCACCGTCCCGACGATCATCGGCGGCCAGGTCAGGGCGGCCTGCCAGAGCCCGATCGACCAGGCCAGCAGGGCGCTGGCGGCGAGCGCACCGAGGCCCAGCGCGCCGGTCAGGCCGAAACCCACCGCGCGCCCCAGGCGGGGCAGCCGGGCCGACCCGTACCGCGCGGCGAGGAAACCCAGCAGCAGCCCGGCCAGCGCCAGCCCGGCGACCAGGCCCCAGATGCCGTTCAACGAGGCGGAGAGCAGCTGGTAGCCCTCGGGCGGCGGACCCCCACGCCAGTGGGAGCCTCGCCAGGTCAGATCGCCTCCGGCCATCAACGCCACCGCCACCGCCAGCGCCCGCAGCGCCAGCCGGCGCAGCGCCCCGGCCGCCAGCTCGGCCTGGTAGCCGGGGACGAGCTGGGCGGCGCTGCCGAACTCGGCGACCGCGCGCCGCTCGGCCTCCACCGCCGGCAGGCCGCCCTCCCGGTAGGCCGCCGCGGCGTCCAGCAGCGCGTGCCGCGCCTCGGTGAGCAGGTCGGTCTTCAACCGGGCCGGCCCGCGCAGGTGCCCGGCCAACTCCCGCAGGCGATCCTCCATCAGCACGCCGTCGTACCCCCGCATGGCCTCACCCTGCCACCCGGCATGGCCCGGCGCGTCCGGGGATTTCCCGGAGACCGCTCAGGGGGTCAGGGCCAGGTAGCCGCGCTCCGCGGCCTCCTGGAGGAGCCACTGCTCCCGGTACCAGCCGGGCCGGGCCACCAGCTCGGCGTGCCGGCCGCGCTGGACCACCCGACCGGCGTCGAGCACCACGATCTCGTCCAGCTCCGCCAGGCCGCTGAGCCGGTGGCTGATCAGCAGCACGGAGTGCCCGGCCGGCGTGGCGGCCAGCGCCGAGGCGAGCACCGCGTCGGCGGCGGCCGGGTCGAGACCCTCGGTGGGCTCGTCCAGCAGCAGGACGGCGGGCGCGGCGAGCAGTGCCCGGGCCAGCGCGAGCCGCTGACGCTGCCCGCCGGAGAGCTGCCCGCCCTCCTCGCCGACCACGGTGACCCAGCCCGCCGGCTGGGCGCGTACCCAGTCGAGCAGGCCGGCGGCCCGGGTCGCGGCGGCCAGCTCCGCCTCGTCCGCGCGGGGGCGACCGAGCAGCAGGTTCTCCCGTACCGAGGCGTGGAAGACGTACGCCTCGGCGAGCAGCCCGCCGATCGCCCGAGGCAACTCCTCGGCCGGGTACGCGGACACGTCGACCCCGTCGAGGGTGACCCGGCCGGCGTCGGGGCGTATCGCGCCGGTGAGTACCGCCGCGACGGTGCTCTTGCCGGCGCCGCTCGGCCCGACCACGGCGACCCGACGACCAGCCGGCAGGTGGAGGGTGACCCGGTCCAGGGCGGGCGCCATTCCCGCCCGGTACCGGACGGTCACCTGGTCGAACCGCACGTCGTGGCCCGCCGCGCCGGCTCCGGTCCCCGTGCCGGCCCTGGTCGGGACAGGCGTCCCGGCCGTGCTCGCGGCGGTCCCGATGCCCGTCCCCGTCGGCGGGGCCGCGCCGGTCACCGGGACGGGCCCGGTGAGCAACGCGGCGACCCGGTCCAGGCCGGCGCGGAGCTGGGTGCGCTGGCGCGCCGCGCCGACCAGGGCCAGCGCGATCTCCACGGCGGCGAGGGTGCCGACGGCCAGGACGCCGACCAGCACCCCGCCGACGCCGGCGCGGAGCGCGACGAACACCACGGCGGCGGCGGTGAGCCCACCGACCAGCACCCCGGTCGCGTCGACCGCGAAGCCGGTCGCGGCGAGCCGGCGTTCCAGTTGGGCGAGGCGTCGGGCGCGCCGGTCGGCCGCCGTGAGTGCCGCGTCGGTGGCGCCGAAGGCGGCCAGGTCGGCGGCGCCGTGGGTGAGGTCGACCGCGTCCACGGCGAGCGCCCCGCGCAGCGGGGCCACCTCGTCGGCGGCCCGCCGGGTGAGCACGGTGGCCAGCGCGGGCAGCGCCACCCCGGCGACCAGCAGCCCGGCGGCCAGCACCCCGGCCGCGGGGAGCGAGATCAGCGCCGCCCCGCCGACGGCGAGCACACTCACCAGCGCGGCGGCCGCTCCCGGCACGAGCACCCGCAGGAGCAGGTCCTGCACGGCCTCCACGTCGGACACCAGTCGGCTGAGCGCGTCACCGGAGCGCTGCGAGGCGGTGTCCCGGCGGGCGGCGAGGGTGCCGAACACCCGGGCCCGGACGTCGGTGATCATGCGGAGCACGGCGTCGTGCCCGGCGAGCCGTTCGGTGTAGCGGAACACGCCCCGGCTGATGGCCAGCGCCCGGACCGCGACGATGGCCACGGTCAGCCGGTCCAGCGGGGGCCGGCCGGCGGCGCTCATCAGCAACCAGGTGGCGGTGGCCATCAGGGCCAGCCCGGCGAACTCGGTGGCGGCGGCGAGCAGCCCCGCCCCGACGAGCCGGCCCAGGTACGGCCGCGCCAACCGCAGCACGGTCCGCTCCGCCCGGGCGCCTGCGGCCCCGGCAGGCAGGTGCCGCGCGCCGGCCGCGTCGGCCGGTGGGACTCCGGCGGGTGCGGCCTCGGCGGCCACCACCCCGGTGGGGACGTCGGCGGGGGCCGGCCCGGTGGGGACGACCTCGTCGGGGGCCGGCCAGGTGGGTACGGCACCGGACGCCAGCTCCGGCGGGCCCGCCTCCGCCGGCGTGGGCGTCCCCGGGTCGCGCGCGGCCGGGGTGGTCCCGTCGGCCGAGACGCCACCTGGCACGGCCCGTCCGGCCTGGTCGGGGCGGTCGGGAATGGTCGGTCCGGTGGTCATCAGGTCGCCTTCCCGACCGGCGTGGGGGTCAGCTCGGTGACCCGGCCGTCCTCGACGCGGAGGATCCGGTCGGCGTCCTGCAGCAGTGCGGGGCGGTGCGCGACCAGCAGCGCCGTCCGCCCGGTGACCAGCCGCTGGGTGGCGGCCAGCACCACCGCCTCGCTGGCGGTGTCCAGCCGGGCGGTCGGCTCGTCGAGGAGCACCACCGGGGCGTCCCGGAGGAACGCCCGGGCGAGTGCCACCCGCTGCCGCTGGCCGCTGGAGAGGCCGTACCCGCGCTCGCCGAGCACGGTCGCCAGACCGTCGGGCAGGGCGGCGACCACCTCGGCCAGCGCGGCGTCGGTGACCGCTGTGGCCAGCGCCGCGTCGGTGGTGTCCGGCGCGCCGAGGCGGATGTTGTCGGCCAGCGAGGCGGCGAAGAGGTGCGCCCGCTGCGGCACCCAGGCCACCTGGCGGCGCCAGGCGTCGGGGTCGACGTCGGCAAGGTCCATCCCGGCCACGGTGACCCGGCCGGCGGTCGGCGTGACGAAGCCGAGCAGCAGGCCGAGCAGGGTGCTCTTGCCGGCGCCGCTCGGGCCGATGACCGCGATCCGCTCGCCGGGTCGGATGGTCAGCGTGACGTCGCGCAGCGCGGTGGTCCGCTCGTACTCGACGGTCACCGACTCGAAGCGGATCTCGCCCCGGCCGTCGGGTGCCGGAAGCGGCGCGGCGGTCGGCGCGGTGGCGGCCGGGGCGGCCGAGACGGTCAGCGCCTCGTCCAGCGCGGTGAGCCCCTCCATGCTGGCGTGGAACCGGCTGCCGGCGGCCCGCAGCGGCAGGTACGCCTCGGGGGTGAGCAGCAGCACCAGCAGCGCGGTGGAGAGGGTGATGCCGCCGCCGAGCAGCCGGATGCCCACCGGCACGGCGACCAGCGCCACCGCGAGGGTGGCGACCAGCTCCAGCACGAGCGCGGAGAGGAAGGCGATCCGCAGCGTCCGCATGGTGGCCTGCCGGTGGCCGTCGGCCATTCGGCGGACCACGTCGACCTGCGCCCGCGCCCGGCCGAAGGCGCGCAGCGTCGGCAGCCCGGCTACCATGTCGAGGAAGTGCCCGCCGAGCCGGGACAGCCGCCGCCACTGCCGCTCGGTGGCGGCCTGCGCCTGCCAGCCGAGCAGCGCGCCGAAGACCGGGATGAGCGGGAGGGTCAGCGCGATGATCAGCGCCGAGCTCCAGTCGGCGAGCGCGATCCGGGCCAGCACGGTGAGCGGCACGGTGACGCTGAGCACGAGCTGCGGGAGGTAGCCGGTGAAGTAGGCGTCCAGCGCGTCGAGCCCGCGCCCGGCGAGGGTGGCCAGCTGCCCGGCCCGCTGCCCGGCCACCCAGCCCGGGCCGTGCCGGCCGACGGCGCGGAGCAGGTCCGCGCGGAGCGCCGCCTTCACCGTCGCCGCCGCCTGGGCCGCCACCGTGCCCTGGGCCCAGCTGACCAACGCCCGGGCGGCGACCGCCGCCACGAGGCCGGCCAGCGCCGGCCGGTGCAGCCGCCCGTCGACCGCGGTCGCCAGCAGCGTGGCCAGCGCGGTGGCCTGCGCGACCACCAGCAGCGCGGTGAGCCCGCCGAGGACCGCGAGCACGCCGAGATCGCGCCGGGCCGCGGGGACCCGACGCAGCAGACGCGGGTCGAACGGGCGGCGGTTCACCAGTACACCGGTGCCCTGCCGTCGGTCCGTCCCCGGAACACCCACCAACACATTGCCTGGAAGCCTAGTAGGGCCGGCAGGAGCGGCAGCGCGAGCCAGCCCAGCAGTCGCAGGGTCGGCCCGCTCGCCGCGGCGTCGGCCACGGTCAGCCCGGCTCCCGGCTCGACCGTGGAGACCAGCGCCCAGGGCCAGAGCGCCGCCCCGACCAGCACCACCGGCAGCGCCAGGGCCGCGCTGGTGGCGGTGAAGGCCAACCCGGGCCGCCGCCGGACGAGCGCCGCTCGTGCCGCCAGCAGCGCCGCCAGCAGCACCAATGGCAGCAGTACGGCCGCCGCCGGCTGGGCCACCGCGGCGCGTACCCGGTCGGAGAGCAGGCCGAGGACGGTGGCCGCGCCGACCGTGGTGAGCGCCACCGGGACCAGCCGGCGGGCCAGCCGGGCGACCGGGGCGACCTCGACGGCCGGCAGCCGGAGCGTGAGGAACGTCGCTCCCTGCACCGCGACCAGCGACAGCATGGCCAGCGCGGCGGCGGCGACGAACGGGGTGAAGAGGTGGGTCATTCCGGTGACGTGGCCGTCGGCCCGCAGCGGTACGCCCTGGAAGAGCCCGCCGAGCAGGGCGCCCCAGCCCAGCGCGGCGAGCGCGCTGCCGCCGACGACCACCCGGTCCCAGCCGGCCCGGGCCCGCTCGCCGGACGGTCGGCTGCGCAGCTGCACCCCGGCGGTCACCAGGACCACCCCGGCCAGCGCGCCGGCCACGGCCGGGTAGAGCCCGGAGAGCAGCTCGCCCTCCAGGGTGGGGAAGGCGCCGAAGAGGATGCCGACGGTGGCTACCAGCCAGACCTCGTTGCCGAGGAAGAAGGGCCCGACCGCGGTGAGCGTCGCCCGCCGGGCGGCCGGGGTGGCGCGCCGGGCCAGCAGCAGCCCGACGCCGTAGTCGTAGCCGCCGAGCACGAGGTAGGTGGCGAAGAAGAGGCCGAGCAGGGCGTACCAGGCGAGTTCCACGGCGGGCTCCCTCAGGCGAACGCGGGTTCGGGACGGATGTCGGGGTCGGGCGCGGGCGGGCGACCGAGGGCGGGGTCGGCCGCGCCGCGGGCGGCGTGCCGGGCGAGCAGCACCCAGTTGCTGACGGCGAGGGCGCCGAGCAGCAGGCTGAAGCCGATCAGCGAGGTGAGCATGGCTCCGGCGCCGACCGGGGAGACCGCCTGCCCGGTCGGCAGCAGCCCGTACGCCACCCAGGGCTGGCGGCCGACCTCGCGGGCGATCCAGCCGAGGAGCACCGCGACGAAGGGCAGCGGCAGGGCGAGCAGCACCAGCCAGAGCGGGAACCGAAGCCGGATGAGCCAGTCGCGCCAGAGCAGCGGCAGCAGCAGCCACACGCAGGCCAGGAGGAAGCCGATGAGGATCATGAAGCCCAGCGCGGCGTCGGAGAGGGCCGGCGGGTCGTAGTTGCCGGGGCCGAACTTCGCCGTCCACTCGGCGACCAGCGCGTCCCGGTCGGGGCCGCCCGCGAACTTGGTGGGCTGCAGTTGGCCGATCGGCCCGAACTGGGCGAAGCCGAAGCCCAGGAGGACGGGCACCGCGAGGGCGACCGTGACCAGGCCGAGCCGCAGCGACTTCCGGAACAGGACGAAGTCCGGCGTGCGCCGGAGCAGGTGCCAGGCGCTCACCGCGGCCATCAGCGTGCCGCCGGCGACCAGCCCGGCCGAGAGCACGTGGCCGAAGGCGAAGCGGAGGGTGGGGTTGGTGAGCAGCGCGCCAAAGTCGGTGAGGTGGGCGATGCCGTCCCGCACCTCGTACCCGACCGGGTGCTGGAGCCAGGAGTTCGCCACCATGATCCAGAACGCCGAGGCGTACGCGGTCAGGGCGACGCCCCAGAGCAGCGCGAGGTGTACGCCGCGGCGAAGCCGGTGCCAGCCGAAGATCCACATGCCGAGGAACGTGGACTCCAGGAAGAACGCCACCAGCGTCTCGATGGCCAGCGGGGCGCCGAAGACGTTGCCGACGTAGCGCGACAGGCCGCTCCAGTTCAGCCCGAACTGGAACTCCATCACGATGCCGGTGGCGATGCCGAGCACGTAGTTGATCACGTACAGCTGGCCCCAGAAGCGCGTCAGCCGCTCGTAGATCGGCTTGCCCGTGAGGAATCCGGCGGTCTGGAGGCCGACCAGCAGGGTGACCAGGCCGAGGGTGACCACCACGAAGAGGAAGTGGATCGAGGTGGTGGTGGCGAATTGCAGACGGGCGAGGAGCAGGGTGTCCATGGCTGCCCTCCAGCGGGTTGGCTCGCTTGTCGTAGCGAGCCTACACGTAGATTATCTACGCATGACTACTACGTTGTGTCGTAAAGGATGCTACGACACAACGTAGTAGTTTGCCGTCGAGGGTGCCGCCGCCGATCGCGGACGGGTGAGAAACCCAGATGAGCTCGGGGAACGGCTCAGCTCAGGAACATCGAGATCGGCAGGGCGACCAGGGTGGCCGCCACCGCCAGCGCGGCGGCCCCGATCAGTCGCGGCGGCCGCTCCGCGACCAGCAGCCTCTGCACCCGGACGTCCAGGTCGCGGTCGCCCATGCCGAGCGCCCCGGCCGGGGTGATCCGGTCACCGCAGGCGGCGAAGCGACGCAGCGCGCCGGCCAGTGGGGCCTCGGCGTGCAGCTCGCGGGCCTTGTCGTCGGCGCGCATCTCGACCAGCAGGGCCACCCGCTCGTGTGCGTCGCGGACCCACCGGAACCAGGGCAACGCCCGGCAGAGCGCGGTGAACGGCAGCAGCACAAGGTCGTGCCGCTCCTGCGCGTGTGCCCGCTCGTGGGTGAGCACCGCCGCCAGCTCGGCGCGGTCGAGCAGGCTCAATGTCCCGGCGCTGACCACCACCCGCGGCCGCACCCCGGGCAGGCAGTACGCCGCCGCGCTTGGGTGGTCGAGCACCAGCGCGCCGGGCACGGTGGGGTCGCGGCGGGCGACCAGGGTGAGCAGGTCCCGGTGCCGGCGCTGGGCGCGAACGGTGGCGTGGACGCTGCGGACGGTCGTGGTGACCAGCACCGCGCCGATGCCGAAGCCGACTCCCACCAGCCCGAGGTGCACGGCGCCCAGCCCGGTCGGGAGGGTGCCGTGGATGAGATCGGTGGCGAGCGCCAGCAGCGCGCCGCCGGTCGGCCGGTCGTACGGGACCAGACCGAGCGCCATCGGCACGCCCATCGCGGAGAGCCCGAGCGCCAGTCCGACCGCCTGCCAGCAGACGATGGCGACCCGGGGAGCGGCCCACGTCCAGGTCGAGTGGGAGAGGGCCTGCGCGGTGAGATAGCAGGCCAGCATCGACGCGGCGAAGTGCAGGGCGAACGCCACGGCCGCCGCCCTACCGGTCCGTCGCCTCGTCGACGCGCCGCGCCCGGCCGGCGCGAGAGTCGGCGACCCGGTCGGTCAGCCCGGCCTCGCGGTCGGCGGGCCCGGTCAGCCCGGCCTCGGCGCCCAGCGCGGCCCGGAGCACGTCGGCCTCGGTGCCGGTGACCGAGCGGGCGAAGCGCACCAGCGCGGCGTCCCGGCTGCCGCCGAGATCCAGCGCGTCGAGCATGAGCTGGGCGATGTGCGCCTCGCGGCTGGCGGCGGCGCGGTAGCGCCAGGCCCGCCCTTCCCGCTCGCGCTGCACCATGTCCTTGCCGGCGAGCCGGTCCAGGACCGTCATCACCGTCGTGTAGGCCAGCTCGCGGCCGTCCAGCGCGTCCGCGACCTCCCGCACGGTGACCCCGTCCGACGTGCCCGGGACCACGTCCCACAGCACGTCCATCACCGCACGTTCCAGATCCCCAAGCCGCCTCACGCCCGCAATCCTACCCCCCGTAGTAGAGCCCTCCCATGGCAGCACGCACCCCTGAGCTCGACCCCGCGCGGACCCCAGGCCGGGAACAGACTCACACCCCCTTCGGGTGCCAGACCGTCTTCGTCTCCAGGAGCCTGGTCATCCGGGTCAGGCCCGGGTCCGCGGACCAGTCGTGGTCGACCGGCGCCGGCCGGAGCACCCGCTTCAGGTTCTGCGCCGCCTTGACCTCCAGGTCGGCCGCCAGCTCGGCGTCGGCCATCCCGGTCAGGTCGATCGCGTTCACGTCCATGTGCGCGGCCAGTGTCGGGACGGTCTCCGCCAGCCGGCCGGTCAGGATGTTGACCACGCCGCCGGGCAGGTCGGAGGTGGCCAGCACCTCGGCCAGGGTCACCGCCGCGAGCGGCTGCGCCGGCGAGGCCGCCGCCACCACCGTGTTACCGGTGACGATCGCCGGGGCGACCACGCTGACCAGGCCGAGCAACGCCGGCTGCTCCGGGGCCACCACGGCGACCACGCCGGTCGGCTCGGGCGCCGACAGGTTGAAGTACGGCCCGGCGACCGGGTTGGCCCCGCCGTACACCTGGGCGAGCTTGTCGGCCCAGCCGGCGTACCAGACCCAGCGGTCGATCGCCGCGTCCACCTCGTCGCCCGGCACGCCGAGGGCGACGAACTGCTCCCGCCGGCCCTCCAGCATCTCGGCGACCCGGTAGAGGATCTGACCCCGGTTGTACGCGGTCGCCCCGGCCCACCCCTTCACGGCGGCGCGGGCGGCGACCACCGCGTCCCGGGCGTCCTTGCGGGAGGCCAACGACACATTCGCGTCCTGCACGAGATACGACCGTCCCGACTCGCTGCGTGGGAACTTCCCGCCGATGAAGAGCTTGTACGTCTTGCGTACCGCGACCCGCTCAGACATTGAGGTAGCCCTCCAGCCCGTGCCGGCCGCCCTCGCGACCGTAGCCCGACTCCTTGTACCCGCCGAACGGCGAGGTGGGGTCGAACTTGTTGAACGTGTTGGCCCAGACCACGCCGGCGCGCAGCCGGTCGGCCATCCAGAGGATCCGGGAACCCTTGTCGGTCCAGATGCCGGCCGACAGCCCGTACGGCGTGTTGTTGGCCTTCTCGACGGCCTCGGCCGGGGTGCGGAAGGTGAGCACCGACAGCACCGGGCCGAAGATCTCCTCCCGGGCGATCCGATGCGCCTGGGTGACCCCGGTGAAGATCGTCGGCGCGAACCAGAAACCGCGGTCGGGCAGCTCGCACGGCGGCGACCAGCGCTCGGCGCCCTCGGCGGAGCCGGCGTCCGACAGCTCGCGGATCCGCGCCAGCTGGGCGGCCGAGTTGATCGCGCCGATGTCGGTGTTCTTGTCCAGCGGGTCGCCGACCCGCAGCTGGGCCATCCGGCGCTTCAGCGACTCCAGCACCCGGTCGGCGACGTTCTCCTGGACCAGCAGTCGGGAGCCGGCGCAGCAGACGTGCCCCTGGTTGAAGAAGATGCCGTTGACGATCCCCTCGACCGCCTGGTCGATCGGGGCGTCGTCGAAGACGATGTTGGCGGCCTTGCCGCCCAGCTCCAGGGTGAGCTTCTTGCGGGTGCCGGCGACCGACCGGGCGATGGCCCGGCCGACGTCGGTGGAGCCGGTGAAGGCGACCTTGTCCACGCCCGGGTGCTCGACCAGCGTCCGGCCCGTGTCGCCGGCGCCGGTGACGATGTTGACCACGCCGGCCGGCAGATCGGCCTGCTGGCAGATCTCGGCGAAGAGCAGCGCGGTCAGCGGGGTGGTCTCGGCGGGCTTCAGCACCACCGTGTTGCCGGCGGCCAGCGCCGGGGCGATCTTCCAGGCCAGCATCAGCAGCGGGAAGTTCCACGGGATGACCTGCGCGGCCACGCCGACCGGCTTCGGGTCCGGCCCGAAGCCGGCGTGGCCGAGCTTGTCGGCCCAGCCGGCGTAGTAGAAGAAGTACGCGGCGACCAGCGGCACGTCGACGTCGCGGGACTCCCTGATCGGCTTGCCGTTGTCCAGCGACTCCAGCACGGCCAGCTCGCGGGAGCGCTCCTGGAGGATCCGGGCGATCCGGAACAGGTACTTGGCCCGGTCCCGGCCCGGCATCGGACCCCAGACCTGCTCGTACGCCGCCCGGGCGGCGCGGACCGCGCGGTCCACGTCCTGCGGGCCGGCCTCGGCGACCTCGGCGAGGACCTCCTCGGAGGCCGGGTTGATCGACTTGAAGCTGCCGCCGTCGGTCGGGTCGACGAACTTCCCGTCGATGAACAGCCCGTAGGAGGCTTTCAGGTCCACCACCGAGCGGGACTCGGGGGCGGGTGCGTATTCGAACATCGCTCTCAGTCCAGGGTGAAGTAGTCGGGACCGGAGTAGACGCCGGTCGTCAGCTTGGTGCGCTGCATGAGCAGGTCGTTCAGCAGGCTGGACGCGCCGAACCGGAACCAGTCCGGGTCGAGCCAGTCGGCGCCGACGGTCTCGTTGACCATGACCAGGTACTTGATCGCGTCCTTGGTGTTCTTGATGCCGCCGGCCGGCTTCACGCCGACCTGCCGCCCGGTGGCGGCGCGGAAGTCGCGGACCGCCTCCAGCATCACCAGCGTCACCGGCAGGGTGGCCGCGACCGGGACCTTGCCGGTGGAGGTCTTGATGAAGTCGCCGCCCGCCAGCATGGCCAGCCAGGAGGCCCGCCGCACGTTGTCGTAGGTGGCCAGCTCGCCGGTCTCCAGGATCACCTTGAGGTGGGCGTCCCCGCAGGCGGACTTGGTGGCCACGATCTCGTCGTAGACCTCCTGGTAGCGCCCGGCGAGGAACGCGCCCCGGTTGATCACCATGTCGATCTCGTCGGCGCCGGCCGCGACGGCCGCCCGGGTGTCGGCGAGCTTGACCTCCAGCGGCGCCTGGCCCGACGGGAAGGCGGTGGCCACGCTGGCCAGGTGCACGCCGGAGCCGCGGAGCACCTCGGCCACGTGCGGGACCATCGCCGGGTAGACGCAGACCGCGCCGACGTGCGGGCAGGACGGGTCGGCCGGGTCGGGGCGCAGCGCCTTGGCCGCGAGGGCCCGCACCTTGCCGGGGGTGTCCGCGCCTTCGAGGGTGGTCAGGTCGATCATCCGGATGGCCAGGTCGATCGCCTGGGCCTTGGCGGTGGTCTTGATGGAGCGGGTGCCGAGCTGTGCCGCCCGCTGCTCCGCGCCGACCTGGTCCACGCCGGGTAGGCCGTGCAGGAAGGTCCGCAGAGCGGTCTCGGATCGTCCCAGCTCGGAGAGGTCCGACCGGGCCGACGTCGCTGTCGCCGTCATGCCTCGAATACTACGCATCCGCGCACCGAGTGATCATGGTCACAGGGAGCCTGTCGGCGGCGCCACACGTGAGCGGCGTCGCTGGTCGCCCCGCACCCGCAGTGCGGCCGCGCCCCGGCCGGTAGGTTGAGCGATCGTGGACGTACACGTCATTGACCACCCGCTCGCCCAGTCGCGGCTGACCGCCATGCGGGATGCCCGGACCGACTCGGCGTCGTTCCGGGCCGCACTGCACGAACTCACCACCATGCTGGTGTACGAGGCGGCGCGCTCCTTCCCCGTCGAGAAGTACCCGATTCAGACCCCGGTCACTGCCACCGAGGGCACCCGGCTGGCCAACCCGCCGCTGCTCGTGCCGGTGCTGCGGGCCGGTCTCGGCATGGCCGATGCCGCGCTCGGCCTGCTGCCCGAGTCGTCCATGGGCTTCGTCGGCCTGGCCCGTGACGAGGTGACGTACCAGCCGCGCGCCTACATGGAGTCGCTGCCCCGCGACCTCAGTGGCCTGCCGGTGCTGGTGCTCGAGCCGATGGTGGCCACCGGCGGCTCGCTGGAGCACTGCTGCCGGCTGCTCGCCGACCGGGGCTGCACCGACATCACCGTGCTCTGCGTGCTGGCTGCCCCCATGGCCATCGAGCGGCTGGAGCGGTCCGGGCTGCCGCTGCGCCTGGTGACCGCCTCGATCGACGAGGGCCTCAACGACCAGATGTTCATCGTCCCGGGCCTCGGCGACGCCGGGGACCGCCAGTTCGGCGGCATGCCCCGCTTCTGACGGACCGGACGGCCCGCCGGTCACCCGGCGGGCCGAACGGGTCGGCCGGGCGAGTTGCCGCGCGGGGGGATGCGAACTACAGCTACCGTCTCGGGCCATGACTGGTGTTGCGCTCGCCGAAGAGCTGCTGCTCCTCGCCTATGACGACGAAACTGGCAAGGCGACCATGCCGCGGATCAGCCTGGACCTCGGGATGGCCGCCGCAGTGCTGATCGAGCTGGCCCTGGCCGGCCGGATCGCGTACGCCGAGGGAAACCTGGCGGTGACCGACCCGGCGCCGACCGGCGAGCCGGTCGCCGACGAGGTGCTCGCCCGGATCGCCGCCGACACCCCGCACACGCCCTCCTCCTGGGTGCAGCGGCTGCGGCACGGCCTGCGTGACCGGATCCTCGGCGACCTGTGCGGCCAGGGGGTGGTCCGGGACGTCGACGAGACCGAGCTGGGCTTCATCCACGTGCACCGCTACCCGGTGACCGACACCTCGGTGGAGGCGGACATCCGCCGTCGGCTGGCGGAGGCGCTGACCAACGGCCAGCCGCCGGACGAGCGGACGGCCGCGTTGGCCACCCTGGTCGCGGTGCTGCGGATGGAGCCGGCGCTGGGGCTGACCGGCGACGACGCCAGGGACGCCCGCCGCCGACTGGAGGAGATCGCCGGCGGCGCCGGCTTTTCCGGCAACGTCAGCCTGGACGACTCCGTGGTCCGCCCGTCGGTCGGCCTGGTCGTCGCCGCCCTGGGCCAGGCCGTCGACGCCGCCCTCGGCAAACGCGACTGACCCCGCGCCCCTCGCCTCGACCGAGGGGACGGGTGGCGGTCAGAGGCCCAGGACGCTGGCGATCTCGGCGCGGAGCGCTGAGATCGCGGCAACCGCGCGCAGCCGGGCCGTGGGAACATCACCGTCCGTGACCGGCGCCACCACCTCCAGGTACGCCTTGAGCTTCGGTTCGGTGCCGGAGGGACGGATCACCACCCGGGCCGCGTCGCTCCGCAGGATCACCACGTCCGCCTCCGGGAGCAGGTCCGTCGACTCGGTGACCTGGTGGCCGAGCAGGGTCGTCGGGGCGTTCGCCCGGATCCGGGACATCATCCGGTCGATCATTCGCAGGTCCTCGACCCGCACCGAGAGCTGGTCGGTGTGGTGCACGCCGAACTCGGCGGCCAGCTCGTCGAGCCGGTCGCCGAGGGTACGGCCCTGCGCCTTCAGGCCGGCGGCCAGCTCGGCGACGGTCAGCGCGGCGGTGATGCCGTCCTTGTCCCGGACGTGCTCCGGCGCCACGCAGTAGCCGAGCGCCTCCTCGTACCCGAACACCAGCGGCGTGGTCCCGCCACCGGCCCGGACGATCCACTTGAAGCCGGTCAGCGTCTCGCCGTACGGCAGGCCGCGGGCCGCGCACATCGCCCCCAGCAGCGACGAGGAGACGATGGTGGTGGCGTACAGGCCGGTCACGCCCCGGCGCATCAGGTGGTCGGCGAGCAGCACCCCCACCTCGTCCCCCCGCAGCATCCGCCAGCTGCGCCGGCCTTCGCTCCCGACTGCGAGTCTCGCAAGCTCACTTTTCGCGCTCGCCGAACCCACCCCGCCGCAGAAGACCACCGCGCAGCGGTCCGCGTCCGGGTCGTTGGCGATGGCGATGTCCGCGCCGGTCGAGTCGGCCAGCGCGATCAGCCGGTCCACCGCGCCCGGCTCCTCCGGGTTGGGGAAGCTAACCGTCGGGAAGGCCGGATCCGGCTCGGCCTGGTCGGGCACAACGCCCGGCACCGGGAAGCCAGCCCGGGCGAAGGCGGCGGTCAGCACCGCCCCGCCCACCCCGTGCAGCGGCGTGTACGCCACCTTCAGGTCCCGGGAGCCGTCCGGGTCGATCACCGCGGCGGCCCGCTCCACGTACGACGCGACCAACTCGTCGCCGAGCACCTCGCCGGGCGGGCCGAGCGGCACCCGCGCCAGCGGGCCGACCGCCCGGATCGCCGCCTCGATGCCGGCGTCGGCCGGCGGCACGATCTGCGCGCCCGCGCCGAGTTCCCCGCCGAGCTGTGCGCCCAGGTAGACCTTGTAGCCGTTGTCCTGCGGCGGGTTGTGACTGGCGGTGACCATCACCCCGGCCACCGCGTCGAGGTGCCGCACCACGTACGCGAGCACCGGCGTCGGTAGCGGTCGGGGCAGCAGCAGCGCGGGACGCCCCGCCCCCGTGGCCACCTGCGCGGTGCGCTCGGCGAAGGCCCGGGAACCGTACCGGGCGTCGTACCCGATCACCAGCGGACCGGTCCCGCACTGGTCGGCGAGCCAGCCGACCAGCCCGGCGGCGGCCTGGGTGACCACCGCGAGGTTCATCCCGTTCGGGCCGGCGCGCAGCGGGCCGCGCAGCCCGGCGGTGCCGAAGGTCAGCGGCCCGGCGAACCGGTCGGCCAGCTCCGGCGCGCTGGCCGGCAACCCGTCGAGGATCGCGCGCAGCTCGTCCCGGCTGATCGGGTCGGGGTCGTCGTCGAGCCACCGCCGGGCCCGCTCGCGAAGTTCGTCAAGGTCAGTGGTTTCCGCCGCCATTGCCTCTTGATAGCACGGCGGCGGATCACCACTGGCCGTTGGCCTCGACTCAGTTGGCTCCGGTGAGCTGGAAGGAACTCGCCATCGCGTCGAAGATCGGCTTGCTCTCCGCGAAGTTGGCCTCGTTCGCGGTCAGGTAGAACGAGTAGATCTTGCCTTCCTTCACCACACCGCGCCACACCCCGTGTCGCTTGGTCGCGCCGTCGCCGCAGGTGTACTCGAACTCGGCCGCCGGCTCGCCGGCGAGCTTCGCCTCCGACATCGAGAGCTCCTCGTAGGGCTTGGCGCAGGACTTGCTCTTCTCCCGCAGGTTCCGGGAGGCGAACTCCGCCCAGGTGACCGGGGTGCCGTTCCACTGCTCGGCGAGGATCCGCACCTTGCGCCCGCTCTCCTGCGGGTCGATGTAGTCGACGAAGACCCCGCCGGTCTTCCGGTCCCAGCCCTTCGGCACCTGGACAGTGACGCCCTTGGCCGAGTGCTGCTGCATCTCCACGCCCGGCCCGGCCGGCGCCGTCGCGGTCGGCAGCGACGTCACGATCTGCCGGTTCGGCTCCTTGTCGTCGCCGAACAGGACGACCGCGCCGATCAGCAGCAGCACCGCCAGGCCGCCGGCCACGGCGAGCTGCACCGTGCGCGGCCAGCCCTTGACGGTGCCGGCCACCTTGCCGCCGGCGCCCTTCACCGCGCCCAGCGCGCCACCGGAGCCCGACCCGCCGGGGGCGGTGGCCGGCGCGGTCCACGACTGCCCGGTGCCCGGCACCGACCACTGGCCGCCGCCGTACACCGCCTGGGTGGCCTCGGGGGCGCGGCCGTACACCGGCTGGGTGGCGTCCGGGTAGATCCGCTGGGTCGCCTCGGGCGTGCCGTACGGCGTGCCCGCGCGTCCCGGCGGGGGCATCGCCCCGGTCGGGGTGTGCAGCGGACCGGCCAGCGCGTCCGCGCTGGTCTCGTCGAGCGCGGCGGCACCCGCGGCGGCCGCCGGCCCGGGGCGCCTACCCCGGCGCAGCGCGGCGAGCCGGTCGGTCAGCGACTCACTGGGCCCGATCATGGCCCGGCCACCGATCTGGCCGCTCGGCTTCGGCTCCGGCGCGGCCGGGGGCGGCGCGGACGGCCGTTGTACCGGCACCACGGCGTACGGGTCGGTGACCGAGTTGACCGCGGTGGCGGTGCTGGTCAGCGGGCCGGCGAGCAGCTCCCGCAGCATGGCCCGGGCGGTGTGCACGTCCAACCGGCGGGCCGGGTCCTTCTCCAGCAGCCCCATCAGCAACCGGGTCAGCGGGCCGCTGCGCTGCGGGGTGGCCGGCGGGTCCTCGACCACGGCGTGCATGGTCTCGATGGGGTCACCCTTGTCGAACGGCGGACGCCCCTCCACCGCGGTGTAGAGCGTGACGCCCAGCGAGAAGAGGTCGCTCGGCGGCCCGAAATCCTGGCCCAGAGCCCGTTCCGGCGAGATGAAGTGCGGCGACCCGAGCACCATGCCGGGCGTGGTGAGCTGCACGTCGGTGGGCACCCGGGCGACCCCGAAGTCAGTCAGCACGCACCGACCGTCGGAACAGATCAGCACGTTGGCCGGTTTGACGTCCCGGTGCAGCACGCTCATCGCGTGCGCGACCTCCAGCGCGCCGAGCAGGGCGATGCCGATCTTGGCGACCGCGCGGGGCGCCACCGGCCCGTCCTCGATCACCATGTCCGCGAGGCTGCGGGCGTCCAGCAGCTCCATCACGATCCACGGCCGGCCACCCTCGGTGACCACGTCGTACACCTGGACCACGGCGGGGTGCTGGATCGCGGCGGCGGCCCGGGCCTCGCGCAGGGTCCGTTCGTACATCGCGTCGCGGTCGCTCGGGGCCAGCCCCGGCGGGAGGACGACCTCCTTGACGGCAACGTCGCGGCGCAGCAGCGTGTCTGTGGCGCGCCAGACCGTGCCCATGCCGCCGTTGCCTACCGGGGACACCAGCGAGTAGCGACCACCGATGGTGGTGCCGGGTGCCGCGCGTCCGTTGGGAGGACTGACTGGTCCGCCGCTCCACGTCGGGATCTGAGTCACAGAAAAGCCACCGGGGGATATCGAGGGGGGCTGGGACACAACCCCCCTATCTTGCGGGTTCCGACGGCCGATGCGAAACCCGACGCGGCGGACGTTTACCTACTCGACGGTATGTGGGCCAGGTGTTCACCTCTCGTCGACCTCCGTCGGCCGGGTGTGCGGTATCCCTCACCCACCGACGTCCGATCCCGTCCTACCATCCGGTAATGAGCGAACGGCGGTCAAGCGAGTCCGGTTTCCCCATCAAGGGCGTCTACACGGCGGCCGACCTCCCCGGGGAGCTGGCGGACCGGCTGGGCGCCCCGGGCGAGTACCCGTACACCCGCGGGGTCTACCCGACCATGTACACCTCCCGCCCGTGGACCATGCGGCAGTACGCCGGCTTCGGCACCGCCACCGAGTCCAACGCGCGTTACCACCAGTTGTTGCGGGCCGGCACCATGGGCCTCTCCGTCGCCTTCGACCTGCCCACCCAGATGGGGTACGACTCCGACGACCCGATCGCGCACGGCGAGGTGGGCAAGGTCGGCGTCGCCATCGACTCCATCGAGGACATGCGGCTGCTCTTCGACGCCATCCCGCTGGACAAGGTCTCCACCTCGATGACCATCAACGCGCCCGGCTCGGTGCTGCTCCTGCTCTACCAGCTCGTCGCGGAGGAGAACGGGGTCGCCGGGGGCGTGCTCAACGGCACCATCCAGAACGACATCCTCAAGGAGTACATCGCCCGGGGGACGTACATCTTCCCGCCGAAGCCCTCGCTGCGCCTGGTCGCCGACACCTTCGCGTACTGCCGCAAGGAGGTGCCCAAGTGGAACACCATCTCCATCTCCGGCTACCACATGGCGGAGGCCGGCGCGACGCCCGCGCAGGAGATCGCGTTCACGCTGGCCAACGGGGTGGACTACGTCCGCGCCGCGCTGGCGGCCGGGCTGGCCGTGGACGACTTCGCGCCCCGGCTGTCGTTCTTCTTCGTCGCCCGGACCACCCTGATCGAGGAGGTCGCCAAGTTCCGTGCGGCCCGGCAGATCTGGGCCCGGCTGATGCGCGACGAATTCGGGGCGAAGGACCCGAAGTCGATGATGCTGCGGTTCCACACCCAGACCGCGGGCGTGCAGCTCACCGCCCAGCAGCCGGAGGTCAACCTGGTCCGGGTGGCGATCCAGGGGCTCGGCGCGGTGCTCGGCGGCACCCAGTCGCTGCACACCAACAGCTTCGACGAGGCGATCGCGCTGCCCACTGAGAAGGCGGCCCGGCTGGCGCTGCGTACCCAGCAGGTGCTGGCGTACGAGACGGACCTGACCGCCACCGTGGACCCGTTCGCCGGGTCGTACGTGGTGGAGGCGATGACCGCAGAGCTGGAGGCGGCGGCGACCGAACTGATGGAGCGGGTGGCCGACCACGGCTCGGCCGTGGACGCGATCGAGGCGGGCTTCCAGAAGCGGGAGATCGAGCAGTCGGCGTACCGGATCGCGCAGGAGATCGACTCCGGCGAGCGGGTGGTGGTCGGCCTCAACCGGTTCACCCTCGACGAGGAGGAGCCGTACGAGCCGCTGCGGGTGGACCCGACGATCGAGGCGGCCCAGGGGGAGCGGCTGGCGAAGCTCCGCGCCGAGCGGGACAACGGCGAGGTCGAGCGGGCTCTCGCGGAGTTGCGCGATGCCGCCGAGGGCTCCGCGAACGTGCTCTACCCGATGAAGGAGGCGCTGCGGGCCCGGGCCACGGTGGGTGAGGTCTGCGGCATCCTGCGTGGGGTGTGGGGCACGTACCGGCCGAGCGACCGGTTCTGACCTTCGTCGACGGCGGCCTCCGCCGGCGCCCCGGCGTCGGCGGGGGCCGCCGTTTACGCTTCCGAGCTGCGAAAACGGGCGTCGCCGGAGGTCGTCGGACGGCGCTACAGTCGGTGTTCTCCCCGTACGTCGGCGGAGCGGAAGGCGCGGCACGGACCTCCCGGGCGACGTCGCCCGGCCAGTCCGTCCGGCCCGGGGCAGTGGGGCCGCCGCCCGCGCGAGTGTGCGGATCGGGAATGCGGGTAACCCGATCGGGTGAACCGGACGGACAGCCTGTGCGGTCGCGTTCCGGTCGGTCATGTCACCGTCGGGAGTCGTCCGGCAGCCGAGTGTCGTCGGCTAATTGTCGAAGCGGCAGTTAATTGTCGCGACTAATGCGACAATTCGGAACGACGGCCGGGTTTTCGTGACCGCCGAAACGGTTACGCGTTGTAGGAGGTGGGGGGCAGATGACGGCGTTCGACCGCGATCTACCTGCTGTCCCGCAGATATTCGAGCCCTCTCACCAGGGCATTCGTGACGCTACGCGGTCCGATCGCTACGGGAAAGATGTTGCCCAGCGTCACCGCCGAAGGTCTAGGCTGTCTGCTGTTCTCCCCGATGATCCATCCATCTCTAGTGATCGAGAATTCGACGTGACGAGTGCGTTGACGCTGCCCACCGGTGGCCAGCTGGCGTCGTCCTGGCCGCAGGCGCCATCCGGGTCCCAGCCCCTGCCCTTCGAGCTCGACCATCTGCTCGCCCTCCGGGTACCCGGCCTCATCGCCACCCGCCGTCACATCCACTCCCACCCGGAGCTCTCCGGCGAGGAGTTCGAGACGGCGGCCCTGATCGCCCGGGAGCTCGCCCTCGCGGGGCTGAACCCGCGCCTGCTGCCCAAGGGCAACGGCGTCATCTGCGACATCGACGGGCGGCCGGACGGTCCGGTGATCGCGCTCCGCGCCGACATCGACGCGCTGCCGCTGACCGACCCGAAGGACGTGCCGTACCGGTCCACGGTGGACGGCGTCTGCCACGCCTGCGGGCACGACGTGCACACCTCCGTGATGCTCGGCGTCGGCATGCTGCTGGCCCAGCTCGCCGACCTGGGTCGGCTCGACGGCCGGGTCCGGCTCATCTTCCAGCCGGCCGAGGAGATCCTGCCCTGCGGCTCCCTGGAGGTCATCGAGGCCGGCGGCCTCGACGACGTGGTACAGATCTTCGCCGTGCACTGCGACCCGAACCTGCCGGTGGGCAAGGTCGGCCTCCGGGTCGGCCCGATCACGGCGGCGGCCGACAACGTCACCGTCCGGCTCACCGGGCCGGGTGGGCACACCGCCCGCCCGCACCTGACCGTCGACCTGGTCGACGCGCTCGGCCGGCTGGTCACCGAGGTGCCCACCCTGGTCAGCCGCCGGGTGCCGGCCAACAGCGGACTGCTGCTGGTCTTCGGCCACGCCTCGGCCGGCACCCGTTACAACGTCATCCCGTCCGAGGCCTGCGCCGCTGGCACCCTGCGGGTGATGGACCGCGACACCTGGGAGCTGGCCCCGAAGATCGTCGCTCAGGTGGTCCGGGACGTCATCGCCCCCACCGGGGCCACGGTCGACCTGGAATACCTGCGCGGTCGCCCGCCGGTCAGCAACGACGCCCGCGCCATCGGGGTGCTGACCGCCGCGACCGCCGCCGCGCTCGGCCCCGAGGGGATCGCGGAGACCCCGCAGAGCATGGGCGGCGAGGACTTCTCCTGGTACCTGGAGCACGTGCCGGGGGCGCTCGCCCGCCTCGGCGTCGGCCGGGCCGGTCCCAACGTGGACCTGCACCGGGCCTCGTTCGACCCGGACGAGCGGGCCATCCCCGCCGGGGTGCGACTCATGGTCCAGACCGCGCTGCGGGCACTGGCGGCGGCGCGGTAGCCGCCGGCGGGCGCGGCCCGGTGGGAGCCGGCGGCTGCGGCCCGCCGTCCGGCCAGGTCGGCGGTGCCGGTGGCGCGGGCCGATGCCGACGCCGCCGGCGCAGCACCACCATGACCACCACCAGGGGTACGCCGAACATCAGCAGCCAGGGCAGCACCGCCCCCAGCACGGTCAGCAGGATGGTCATCGAGGCCACGAAGACCTTCCAGCCGCCGCGCAGCCCGACCATGAAGCCGGTCTGGGTCTCCTCCTCCGCCGTCGAGGCGTCCTTCCCGACGAATGTCACCGTGATGGTGGAGAGCGCCGTCAGGTCGGCCAGCCGACGCTTCTTCGCCTCCAACGAGGCGAGGTCGGCCTCCCGCCGGCCGAGCTCGTTCTCCAGGTTGATCAGCTCGGTCGTCGAGGTGGCCCGGTCCAGCAGCAGCTTGCGGGCGCTCTCCACCCGGGCCCGCTGGCTGATGATCCGGGCGTCCAGGTCGACCGTCTCCTCGGTGACGTCCTGGGTGTGCACCTCCCGCCGCTGCTGCCGGCCGAGCTTCGCCAGCTCCTCGACCACCGCGGTGAACTTCGCCGCCGGCACCCGCAGCTCCAGCTCGGCCCGCGCATCCGCCGACTGGCTTCGCCGCTGGTCGCCGCCGACGAACCCACCCGCTGCGGTCACCGCGGCGATCGCCTCCCGCGCGGCCCGCTCCACGTCGTCCACCTGCACCTGCATCGTCCCGGTGTAGATGATCGACCGCTGGTCCACCCGCAGGTCCGGTGTGCCCGCACCGGCCTTCCCCGGCTCCGCGGCCCCGCCCACCGGTGCCCCGCCGGCCGGCGCCTCGGCCGCCGAGTCGCCCGTCGAACTCGAGCGGTCCGCCGCTCCGCAACCGGCCAGCAGCACCGCCGCCAGTCCCAGCGCCGTCAGGGCCCTGCCCCGGCGTCGTCCCGTCTGTCTGCCCATCCCCGCTCCGTCCTCTGACTGCCCCGGTCCCGGGGCGATAGTTCGGACGCGGCGCGACACCGCGCCGGTTCCGGCAGACTGCGCTGAGGACATCACGATTCGATAATCGAGGAGTCACGATGCAGGTCACCAAGTACGCCCACTCCTGCCTCCGGGTGGAGCACGACGGGGGAGTGCTCGTCGTCGACCCCGGAGTGTTCAGCGAGCCCGAGGCGTTGGACGGGGCGGACGCGGTGCTGATCACCCACCAGCACCCGGACCATGTGAACCCGGAGACGCTCGCCCGGGCGCTGGAGCGTCGCCCGTTCACCGTCAACGGTCCGGCCTCGCTCGCCGGCGTCCTCGGGGACGCGGCCGACGCGCTGACCGTGGTCGCGCCGGGAGAGTCGTTCACCGCCGCCGGCGTGGCGATCCGCGCGTACGGCGGCCAGCACGCCGTCATCCATCCCGAGATTCCCGTGATCGAGAACCTGGGCTATCTGATCAACGACGTGGTCTACCATCCGGGGGACTCTCTGGTCGTCCCCGAGGAGGTCCAGGTGGACACTCTCTTCGCGCCGATCCACGCGCCCTGGTCGAAGTTCTCCGAGGTGGTCGACTTCATCCGGGCGGTCGCCCCGCGCCGGGCGTACGCCCTGCACGACGGCCTGCTCAACAGCAACGGGTTCGCCGTGCTCGACCGGCAGTACACCGCGCTGTCGAACACCGAGTACCAGCGGCTCGAGCCGGGCTCCCGGTTCGACGCCTGACCCGTGGCCGGCCCCTCCCGCGAGCTGGTCGAGCAGCTCTACGCGACCCCGCCGGACCGTTTCGTCGCCGCCCGGGACGCCGCCGTCGAGGAGGCCCGCCGGGCGGGTGACCGGGCCACCGCCCGGGAGGTCGCCCGGCTGCGCCGACCCACCGTGGCCGCCTGGCTGGTCAACCTGCTGGCCATCCGCCGGCCCGAGCTGGTCGCCGACCTGGCGCAGCTCGCCGACGCGCTCCGCGCCGCCCAGCGCGACCTGCGCGGCGCCAAACTCCGTGAGCTCTCCGCGCAGCGCCGGGCCGTGGTCGGCGCCCTGGTCGCCGAGATACGCAAGCTGGCCGCGGAGACCGACGACGCCCCGCCGGCCGGGAAGTTGCCGCTGGCCGAGGTCGAGGCGACCCTCAACGCGGCGCTCTCCGACGCCGAGGTGGCCGAGCAGGTCCGCTCGGGCCGGCTGCTCCGGGCCACCAGCTACGCCGGCTTCGGCGAGGTGCCCCGCCCGCAGCTGCGGCTGGTCACCGGCGGTGCGGAGGAGCCCGCCGTACCGGACCGGGCGGCCGAGCGGGCCGAGGCCCGGCGGGCACGCGACGACCGGGCGGCGGACCGGGCGGCCCGGGCCGAGCGGGCGAAACGCCGCCGGGCGCTGGACCGCGAGCTGGCCCGGGCCCGATCCGACCAGGAACGCGCCGAGGCGGAGCTGACCGGCGCGGTGCGGTCCGCCCAGGACGGCGCGGCGGAGCTGGACCGGATCGAGACCGAACTCGCCGAGCTGGAACGCCGGCGGGCCGTCGCCGAGCAGGAGCTGAGCCGCGCCAAGCTGGCCCGCCGAGCCGCCGAACGGGCGGTCACCACCGCCCGCCGGCGCGCCGGTGAGGTCGAGGCCGCCGTGGAGGCGCTGGACGCCGAAGAGGGGGATGCCGCCGGCGGCGGTCAGGAGGCAGACTGACCGGGATGGATGACCACGGTGGACGGACGGTGTCCGCGCCCCCCCGCTGCGGTGTCCCGCGGATGACCCCGGAACAGGTCGCCGCCGCCAGCAAGCCGCTGGTGCTGGAGCTTGGCGAGGCCTTCAGCCGCTGCCCGGGGACACTGCGCCGGGCCCGGCTGCTCGGCATCCCCGGCTGGGCGTTCTACATCACCGGCCGGGCCGGCGCGCTCGGCGACGTACGCGCCGAGACGGTCGCCGCGGCCCTCGGCTTCATCGCCCCCGACGCGGTCGCTGACGGCTGGGACGCGGCTGTCCGTACGGTCCGACCGCTGGAGGTGGCCGCGGCGAACCTGGCCGAGTGCTGCCGCTGGGGCGCCCAGCATCTCGGCGACGCGCCGGAGGTGGCCCGGCTGGTCGGGCTCCTGGAACGGATCGTCGACGCGGCGGAGGCCAGCGGGATGCCGCTCTTCGCCGCCTGGCGGGCCATGCCGGTGCCGGACCGGTCGCCCGGGGCCCGGACGGCCGTCGGGCTGCTCCTGCTCCGCGAGCACTTCGTCGGGGCGTACCTGCTCGCCGTCCGGGCGGCCGGGATGACCCCGCTGGAGGCGGTGCTGGCCGGGCCGGAGGGCGAGGCGGGCGCCGCCGCCTGCGGCTGGCCGCCGCCGTACCCGCCGGTCGGGCCGCTGGTCCGGCGGCGGCTCTGGGCCGAGGCGGTGACCGACCGGCTGGCCTCGACCGCGTTCCGGGCACTCGGGCCTGGCGAGGGGGCGGAGCTGCTCGACCTGCTCACCACCCTCCGGCTGCACCTGCGTGGTCCTGCCGGCTGAGAGGGCGCGACCCGTTCGGCGACGGTACTTCCGATGCCCCGATGTAACAGGCCCGTCGCGCCCTGCGACCCGGTACCCGCCAGCTGACTACCCGGCGATCGTCGGGCGATAAATGGGGGGCGTGGGCGGCGGGCGGGCTGTCAGGATCGGCGGCGTGACGCTCCCCGCCGGCTGGACCGCCCGCCGACCCACCCTGGACGACGTACCGGCGATTTTGAAGGTGGTGCACGCCGCCGACACCTTCGCCATCGGGTACCCGGACTTCTCCGCGGAGGACGTGACGGAGTGCCTGACCGCACTCCACGTGGACCGGGCCGCCGACTCGTGGCTCGGGCTGGACCCGGACGGCACGGTCGTGGCCTGGGCGATCATCGACAACCCGACCGGCGTCGGACGCGAGTTCGTCGAGGTGTACGTCGACCCGGACCGGGGCCGGCCGCTGCGCGCCCCGCTGTTGGCCCGGCAACTGACCCGGGTCGCCGAGCGGGCCGCCGCGCGTGGCCTGCCGGCGCTCACCGTCCGCTGCGCGGTGTACGGGCCGGAGAAGGAGTGGGAGCAGACCCTTCTCGACGCCGGGTTCATCCTGGCCAAGCGGTATGTCCGGATGAGTCGTCCGCTGGCCGGCCTGCCCACCGCGCCGCCCGCCCCGCCACAGGGCGTCACGGTCCGCCCGGTCCGCCCCGACGACGACGCCGAGCTGCGCACCTTCCACCGGATCTATGACACCGCCTTCCGCGACACGCCGGACCACGAGCCGCAGGACTACGACCGTTGGCGGGCCCGGATCGGTGACGTCGCCGCCTGGGACGAGTGGTTCGTCGCCGAGGTCGACGGCGAGCCGGCTGGCGTCCTTCAGTCCTCCGACCAGGGGCTCGACCAGAACGAGGGCTTCGTGAAGAACCTCGCGGTGCTGCCCGGGCAGCGGCGCCGGGGGGTGGGCGCCGCCCTGCTCCAGCACGCCTTCGCTCGGTACGCGGCCAAGGGTCGCGCCGCCGCGGGCCTCGGGGTCGACCTGACCAATCCGACCGCGCCGGTCTCGCTCTACCGGTCGGTGGGGCTGCGCGACGCGCGGATCGTCGACATGTACCAGCTCGCCGTCCCGGCCACCGCCTGACCCGTTTCGCCCCGGCGAGTACCACGGGTGTGTGATTGACGACCCGTGCCGGGGTCGGCGGCCGGCCGGGGTGGCGGCCGGAGCAGACTGGAGGCGTGCGATACGCGCTACGCCGACGCGGTGCCGGTGGGGCGGGACCGCAGCTCGGTGACGTAGTCGTCCGGCGCGCCCGCCTTCTCCGCCGCGTTCGCGATCTCCGACAGGTACCACGACGTCGGCAGGCCGCCCTCGTACCCGTCGAAGACGTAGACCCAGGCGGTCGCGTCCCCGTCCAGGGTCGAGACGCGGACGGTGAGCTTGCGGTACGTCCCGGCGGTCACGCCCTCGATCTCGTCGAGCTGGGCGGCGTCGTACAGGTGGATGTCGTAGAGCGCCACGAAGACCCGGTCACCCGGGGACTCGACCACCGTGCTGACCGAGCCCTCCCAGCCGATGACGTCCGCGCCCGCGAAGGTGAGCCGCCAGCCCTCCAGCCAGCCGGTGCCCACCATCGGCGAATGCGGGCAGTAGGCGCGCATCCGAGCGGGGTCCAGGTTTGAGCCGTAGGCGGCGTAATGACGCACGGCGATGACGATAGCCCGGCCGGCGGGTGGAGGAGAATACGACGGTGCGTGTCGGGCGCGTTGGGGAGAAGAAAGTCACTGTGAGCACTGACGAGGGGCGAGCGCTGTGAGCCAGATCGTGATCATCGGCGGGGGGCCGGCCGGGTACGAGGCCGCGCTGGTCGCCGCCCAGCTCGACGCCGAGGTCACCGTGGTGGAGGCGGAGGGGGCCGGCGGCGCCTGCGTGCTCTCCGACTGCGTCCCGTCGAAGACCTTCATCGCCAGCTCGGAGGTGGTGACCGGCTACCGGGACACCGAGGAGTTCGGGGTGCACTCCGACGGGCTGGAGGCGGTCACCGTCGACGCCCGGGCGGTGCACGGGCGGGTGAAGCGGCTCGCGCTGGCCCAGTCCGCCGACATCCACGCCAAGCTGGTCAAGGCCGGGGTGGAGTTCGTCGCCGGCACCGCCCGGCTCGGCGAGGACACGCTCGGTCACACCCACCGGATGATCGTGACCCCGGCCGACGGTGCCGCGGAGTACTCCATCGCCGCCTCGACCGTGCTGGTCGCCACCGGCGCCACCCCCCGCCAGCTCGCCACCGCCGTGCCGGACGGCGAGCGCATCCTGACCTGGCGCCAGGTGTACGACCTGCCGGAGCTGCCCGCGCACCTGATCGTGGTCGGTTCCGGCGTGACCGGCGCCGAGTTCGCCTCCGCGTACCTCGCGATGGGCGTCGAGGTCACCCTGGTCTCCAGCCGCGACCGGGTGATGCCCCACGAGGACGCCGACGCGGCGATGGCCATCGAGCGGGTGTTCCGCAACCGAGGCATGAGCATCCTCAACAACTCCCGGGCGGACGCGGTCCGCCGTATCGAGGACGGCGTCGAGGTCGAGCTCTCCGACGGCCGCAAGGTGTACGGCACGCACGCGCTGATCGCCGTCGGCTCGATCCCGAACACCGCCGGCCTCGGCCTCGCCGAGTACGGCGTGGAGCTGGCCCGGGGCGGCTACGTCACGGTCGACCGGGTGTCCCGGACCAACGTCCCCGGCGTCTACGCCGCCGGCGACTGCACGGGGGTGCTGCCGCTGGCCAGCGTCGCCGCCATGCAGGGCCGGATCGCGATGTGGCACGCGCTGGGCGAGGCGGTCCGCCCGCTGCGGCTGCGTACCGTCGCGGCGAACGTCTTCACCGACCCGGAGCTGGCCACCGTCGGCGTCTCGCAGGACGAGGTGGACGCCGGCAAGGTCCCGGCCCGCCAGGTGATGCTGCCGCTCTCCGGCAACGCCCGGGCGAAGATGGACGACCTGGCCGACGGCTTCGTCAAGCTCTTCTGCCGCCCGGCCAGCGGTCAGGTCGTCGGCGGCGTGGTGGTGGCCCCCAAGGCCAGCGAGCTGATCCTGCCGATCACCATGGCGGTGGAGAACAACCTCACGGTGAACGAGCTGGCCCAGACCATCACCATCTACCCGAGCCTGTCCGGCTCGATCACCGAGGCCGCCCGCCAGCTCATGCTCCACGAACTCGAGTAACCCCGGGTCAGTGGAAGGCGGCGGCATGGTCGGCGGCCCATTCGGCGTACGGGCGGGCCGGTGGACCAGGGTCACCGCGACCACGGCGAGCACGCCGACCTCGGCGAGGATCAGCAGCCGTTCGGCGAGGCCGATCAGCACCCGGTCGCCCGGGTAGGCGGACCAGACCATGGCGCCGGCCAGGGCCAGGCTGGTCAGGGCGAGCGCACGCAGCCAGGCCGCACCGCGCCCGCCCAGCCGCCCGGCGAGCAGCCAGCCGGCGGGCGGCAGCGCGAGGAAGGCGACCACCGAGGCGTACCGGTGCAGGTAGGCGGCGGTGTCCATGGGCAGGCCGGGCTCGTTGGTCGGCACCAGCGCGGCGACCACCAGTCCGGCGGTCCACGCCCCGAGCAGGACCGCCACCAGCCGGCCGGATCCGGCGCCCGACCCGGCGGGCCCCGACGTCTCCGTCGTCCCGTCCGCGCGGCGGGCCCGACCCGACCGGCCGGGGGCGCAAAGGACCCGGATCAGGACGGCGCTGGCCGCGGCCAGCACCGCCATCGCCACGTCGATTGCGCCGCCCCGATCCGAGACGGCGAAGTCGCTGACGGTCAGCGACCAGGGACTCAGGTCATCGTTCACCTCGAGGTGACCGATCAGGGCGAGCACCAGCGCCAGGGCGATCCCGCCGAGGGCGAGCAGCCCGTGTCTCCGGGTTCCAGGCATGCCTCAGCCTGTCGTCGCCAGCACCCGAAGCGGATCCGGGACCGCCACCGACCTCGATCCCCGGGACCACCCCTACAGGGAACCGGACTGCGGGGCCCCCGCGCACCTCCGTCGAGCCGGCCGAGCCAGGTCGCTGAGTGTCAGTCGACCGGGACCTCGGGGCGGGCGTTGCGGGCGCTGATCGCGGTGATCGCCCAGCCCGCGCCCGCGAACCCGGCCGCCGCCGCGCCGCCGATCAGCGCCAGCCGCCAGGCCGACTCGGTCAGCGCGGTTCCGCCCAGGTGCCCGACCAGCGTCCCGTACGTCGCCCAACCGGCCGCCGCGGTGGTCTCGTAGAGCAGGAAGAGCCGGTACGGGTAGCGGCTGCGCCCGGCGGAGAAGCAGGCCGCCATCCGGCCGCCCGGCACGAAACGACAGAGCAGGATCACCAGGGGTCCCGGTTCGCGCAGCCCCCGGGTGACCCGGCCGGCCATCCGGCGGGCCCGGCCGGGCATGGCGTGCCGGGCCTCCCGGCGGTCCGGGGCGCTCCGTCCGAGCAGGTAGCAGGCCAGGTCGCCGGCGAAGACGCCGAGCGCGCCGACGGCGATGGTGAGCGGCAGGCTCAGGCCACCGTAGACGGTCAGCGCGCCGCTGGTGATCATGACGACCTGGGTCGGGATGACCGGTATGAAGGCGTCGGCGACGAGCAACCCCAGCAGCACGAGGTACGCCCACGTCGGCGACGCGACGTCAGTGATGAGTTCGGGCACGACTGCCACCTCGCCGGTTTCCCCCGCCTGCCTGCACAGAGCCTGACGGCGCGTCCGGCGTCACGGGGCGGGGCCCTGGCCGGTGGTGACCGCTGACACCGCAGGACCACTGAGTGACAACGACCCTGCGACGCGGGATGTGACGGAACGTCGGCGCGGTAGCGGGCGGCGGATCGGCGAGCGTCGGCGTACCGTTGTCGGCGCGCGGCCCCACGGACGTCGGGTCCCCCGTTCCTGACGACCGGGCCGCCGCGGGTCGCCGGCAGGTCCCGTGCCGGCGACCCGCCCCCGCTCTCCGCCCCCGCTCGTCGTCGGTGCGCGGCCAAAATCCGGGTGCGCGCCCCGTCGGCGCGGGCGTACCGTCGCCCCATGCGCAGCGCGGTGGTGACCACGACGCCGGGAATCCCCGGCGCGCCGCACTGACGTAACCGTCGACGAGGCCCCGGGGCGAACCGCCCCGGGGCCTCGCGGCGTTCCGGGCCGCGTCGCCTCCGGGTCGTACCCGATCAAGGAGAGCGACATGATCGACCACCGCAGGCTCGGCCGTGAGCTGGAGCTGTTCGTCTCCGACCCGCTCGCGGGCTCCGGGCTGCCCATCTGGCTGCCGGCCGGCGCCGCAGCCCGGCACGCCGTCGAGGAGTACGTCCGCGACCTGGAGCGCCGGGCCGGCTACCGGCACGTGTACTCGCCGCCGCTGGGTAAACGGGAGCTGTTCGAGCTCTCCGGGCACCTGGGCTACTTCGCCGACGACATGTTCCCGCCGATGCGGCTGAGCGCCGACGACGAGTTCGTGCTCCGGCCGGCGCTCTGCCCGCACCACGCGCTGGTGTTCCGGGCCCGCGGCCGCTCCTACCGGGAGCTGCCGTTGCGGATCGCCGAGCTGGGCGCGATGTACCGGGCGGAACGCTCCGGCGTGCTGGGCGGCCTGTCCCGGGTCCGCGCCATCTCGCTGAACGACGCGCACAACTTCTGCGCCCTGGAGCAGGTCGGCGACGAGGTACGCGAGATCCTGCGGCTGATCCGCGAGGCGCACGCCGCGCTCGGCGTACGACCGGCCGGATTCCGGCTGTCGCTGCGCGGGCCGGGGGAGAAGTACGTCGGCGACGACGCCCAGTGGGCGCGGGCCGAGGAGCTGCTCCGCGCCGCGCTCCACGGGGTGGACTTCACCGAGGCGCCCGGCGAGGCCGCCTTCTACGGCCCGAAGATCGACATCCAGATCGGCGACGCGGCCGGCCGGGAGTCCACCATCTCCACCATCCAGCTCGACTTCGACAAGCCGGAAAAGTTCGACCTGTCGTACACCGACTCGGACGGGGCGCGACGGCGGCCCGTGATGGTGCACCGCAGCCTGGTCGACAGCATGGAGCGGCTCTTCGCGTACCTGATCGAAGTGCATGCGGGGGCCTTCCCGGCCTGGTACGCCCCGGTGCAGCTGGTGCTGCTGCCGGTCGATGAGGGGCAGGCCGGCGCGGCCGTCGACCTGGTTCGCCGGGCCGAGGCGGCCGGCCTGCGGGCCGAGGTCGACGTGGCCGGCTCGCTGGGCGCCCGGATCCGCGACGCGGCCCGCCGGAAGGTCCCGTACGTCGGGGTGCTGGGTGCCCGCGAGGCGGCCGACGACCGGGTCTCCCTGCGCCTGCGCGACGGCCACGGGTTGGAGCCGATGCGCGCCCCCGACGCGCTCGCCCTGATCGGCCAGGTGGTCGCCACCCGCGCGCACGACCTGCTCCCGGCCGCCTGAGCAGGTCACGACGACAGCGCTCGCTGGACCGACGGTGTCCGCGGGGCCTCGTCGTCGGCCACCGCACCGGTGAACTGGGACCGGTACAGCCGGTGGTACGCCCCCTCGGCGGCGACGAGCTGGTCGTGAGTGCCCTGCTCGACGATCCGGCCGTTCTCCATCATCAGGATCAGGTCGGCGTCGCGGATGGTGGAGAGCCGGTGCGCGATGACGAAGCTGGTCCGGTCCGACCGCAGGGCGGCCATCGCCCGCTGCAGCAGCACCTCGGTGCGGGTGTCCACCGAGCTGGTCGCCTCGTCCAGGATGAGCAGCGACGGCTCGGCCAGGAACGCCCGGGCGATGGTGATCAGCTGCTTCTCGCCGGCGCTGACGTTGTTCCCCTCCTCGTCGATCACGGTGTCGTACCCGTCGGGGAGGCTGCGGACGAACCGGTCCACGAAGGTGGCCCGGGCGGCGGCCAGGATCTCCTCCTCGGTGGCGTCCGGCCGACCGTAGGCGATGTTGTCCCGGATGGTGCCGCCGAAGAGCCAGGTGTCCTGGAGCACCATGCCGATCCGGCCGCGCAGCTCGTCCCGGGGCATGCTGGTGATGTCCACCCCGTCCAGGGTGATCCAGCCCGCGTCGAGCTCGTAGAACCGCATGATCAGGTTGACCAGGGTGGTCTTGCCGGCGCCGGTCGGGCCGACGATCGCCACGGTGTGACCCGGCTCGGCGACCAGCGACAGGTCGTCGATCAGCGGCTTGTCCGGGTCGTACCGGAAGGAGACGTGTGCGAACTCGACCCTGCCGGTGACCCGGGGCGGTGCGGCCCGGTCCGGGGTCTGCTCCTCGGCGTCGAGCACCGCGAAGACCCGCTCGGCGGAGGCCACCCCGGACTGGAGCAGGTTCGCCATCGAGGCGACCTGGGTGAGCGGCTGGGTGAACTGCCGCGAGTACTGGATGAACGCCTGCACGTCGCCGAGGCTCATCGACCCGGAGGCCACCCGCAGCCCGCCGACCACGGCGATCGCGACGTAGCTGAGGTTCCCGACGAACATCATCGCCGGCATGATGATCCCGGAGATGAACTGGGCCCCGAAGCTGGCCCGGAACAGCTCCTCGTTCTTCTCGTGGAAGGCGGCCTCCACCTCGCGCTGCCGACCGAAGACCTTGACCAGCTCGTGGCCGGTGTACGCCTCCTCGATCTGGCCGTTCAGCTCACCGGTGTGCCTCCACTGTGCGATGAACCTGCGCTGCGACCGCTTGGCGATCCGCTGGGTGACGAGCACCGACAGCGGCACCGCGACCAGGGCGACCAGCGCCAGCAGCGGCGAGATCCAGAACATCATCGCCAGCACGCCGACCACGGTCAGCAGCGAGGTGAGCAGCTGGCTGAGCGTCTGCGACAGGGTCTGCGAGATGTTGTCGATGTCGTTGGTGACCCGGCTGAGCAGTTCGCCCCGGGGCTGCCGGTCGAAGTAGGGCAGCGGCAGCCGGTGGAGCTTCTCCTCCACCTCGGCGCGCAGCCGCAGCACGGTCCGCTGCACCACCCCGTTGAGCAGCCAGCCCTGCCACCACATCAGCAGGCTGGCCACCAGGTAGAGCGCCAGGGCCAGGGCGAGCACCCGGCCGAGGGCGGTGAAGTCGATCCCGGCGCCCGGCACCACGTCCATCCGGGCGAGCATGTCGGCGAAGTTGTCGTTGCCGGCGGCCCGGGCCGCCGCCGTGGCCTGCTCCGTGCTGGTCCCGACGGGCAGCTGCCGGCCGATCACCCCGCTGAAGATCAGGTCGGTGGCGTGGCCGAGGAGCTTCGGCCCGATGACACTGAGCCCGATGCTCGTCACGGCGAGCGTGATCACCGCGGCCAGCTGGAGCCGGTGCGGCCGCAGCCGGGCGAGCAGCCGCCGGGCCGACGGCCCGAAGTTCATCGACTTCTCGGCCGGCATCGCGGCGCCCATCCACGGCGGCCCGCCGGCGCGCCGCCCGGCGGGCGGCAGACGCTTCGGCATCGCCGCCTCCGGGCCCTGCTTCTGACCCGGTACGGCGACCCTGCCGTCCCGGGGGCCGAGCTGTCTGTTCGGCTCGCTCACGCCGGCACCTCCGCCGTCTGCTGGGACGCCACGATCTCGGCGTACGTCGGGCAGGTCTGGAGCAGGTCCTCGTGGCGTCCCATCCCGACGACGCCCCCGTCCTCAAGCACGATGATCTGGTCGGCGTCGACGATCGTGGAGACCCGCTGGGCCACGATCACCACGGCCGCGTCCGCGGTGACCGGCTTCAGCGCGGCCCGCAGCCGGGCGTCGGTGCCGAGGTCGAGCGCCGAGAACGAGTCGTCGAAGAGGTAGATCTCCGGCTGGCGGACCAGCGCCCGGGCGATCGCCAGCCGTTGCCGCTGACCGCCGGAGACGTTCGTGCCGCCCTGGGCGATCGGGGCGTCCAGCCCGCCCGGCATCTCGGCCACGAAGTCCCGGGCCTGGGCGATCTCCAGCGCCGCCCACAGCTCGGCGTCGGTGGCGTCCGGGTTGCCGTACCGCAGGTTGCTGGCCACCGTGCCGCTGAACAGGTACGGCCGCTGCGGCACCAGCCCGATCCGGCGCCACACCTCGTCCGGTTCCAGCAGTCGCACGTCCACCCCGTCGACCAGCACCGCGCCGGCGGTCGGGTCGACCAGCCGGGGGACCAGCGTGAGCAGGGTGGTCTTGCCGGCGCCGGTGGAGCCGATGATGGCCGTGGTCCGGCCGGGGCCGGCCCGGAACGAGATGTCGTGCAGCACCGGCGCGCTCGCCCCGGGGTACTGGAAGGCGACGCGGCGCAGCTCCAGCTCGGCGTGCCTGGTCATCGCGATCATCGGCTCGGTCGGCGGCACCACCGACGACTCGGTGTCCAGCACCTCGACGATCCGTTCGGCGCAGACCGCTGCGCGCGGCACCATCATCAGCATGAAGGTGGCCATCATGACGGCCATCAGGATCTGCATCAGGTACTGCAGGAACGCGGTCAGCGCGCCGATCTGGATCTGGCCGGCGTCGACGCGCTGCGCGCCGAACCAGAGCACCGCGACGCTGGAGACGTTGAGCACCAGCATGATCACCGGGAAGATCAGCGCCATCAGCCGGCCGACCCGCAGCGCGGTCGCGGTCAGGTCGGCGTTGGCGACGCCGAACCGGTCCGTCTCGTACGGCTCGCGGACGAACGCCCGGATCACCCGGATGCCGGTGATCTGCTCGCGCAGCACCCGGTTGACCGTGTCGATCCGGGTCTGCATCTCCCGGAATCCCGGCACCATCCGCCAAACGACCAGGCCCAGCGCGATCGCCAGCACCGGCACGCAGACCAGCATCAGGCGAGAGAGCGCGAGGTCCTCCCGCAGCGCCATCACCACCCCGCCGACGCACATGATCGGCGCGGCGACCAGCATGGTGCAGCTCATCAGCACGAGCATCTGCACCTGCTGCACGTCGTTGGTGTTGCGGGTGATCAGCGACGGCGCGCCGAACCGGGCGACCTCGCGGGCGGAGAAGCTGTTGACGTGCCCGAAGATGGCCCCGCGTACGTCCCGCCCGAATCCCATCGCGGTCCGCGCGCCGAGGTACACCGCGGCGATCGAGCAGGCGATCTGCAGCAGGCTGACCACCAGCATCCATCCGCCCGTACGCATGATCTGGTCGGTGTCGCCGAGGGCGACACCCCGGTCGATGATGTCGGCGTTGAGGCTCGGCAGGTAGAGCGAGGCCATCGTGCCGACGAACTGGAGGGCCACCACGGCCGTGAGGAGCCGGCGGTACGGGCGCAGATGGTGGCGGAGCAGGCGGATCAACATGGACGGCTCCCCGGCGTCGGGTCGGTTGCGGAATCCTCGCTCTGGTTCAACCGACTGACCTCCCCGTCGGACATGCTCGTGATCAGCTCGGTCAGGAACTCCCGGATGACCGCCTTCTTCGCCGGGTCTGCGTCGACGGAGGTGAGCGGGCGGTCGCTGTGGATCAGGTCGGTGAGGTCCTGGGCGTGCCGGCGACCCTTGTCGGTCAGGGTCAGTTGCACGGTGCGGCGGTCGGTACCGTCGCGGCGACGCTCGACGAATCCGTCGCGTTCGAGGGTGTCGACGATGCCGGTGAGGGTGGCGGGTCGGACGAAGCAGCGTTCGGCGACCTCCCGGTGGGTGCTGTCGCCGGTGCGGCTGAGGATGAACAGCACCCGCATGCCGGCCGAGGTGAGGCCGTGGTGCTCGGCCAGGTAGCGCCCCCAGTGCTGCTCGACGACATGGCCGGCGATCGCGAGCAGTCGACCGAGCGGCGCGTGCTGGAGCATGTCGGGGAAGCGGACGAGCGGTTCCATCTTCACAGCCGTCAGATTAGCCACCGGATCGTCAGGGACCGAACCATTTTCCGACAGTCACATCTTGTCGCTGCCAAGATATGCTCCAGGGGTGACGACGACGACCCGCGGATACCACCACGGCGACCTGCGACGAGCCCTGCTCGCCGCCGCGGTCGAGGCGATCGGCGAGTCCGGGCCGGCCGCGCTGAGCCTCCGTGACCTGGCCCGTCGGGCGGGCGTCTCACACGCCGCGCCCGCGCACCACTTCGGCGACAAGGCCGGCCTGCTCACCGCGCTCGCCGTCGAGGGCTTCGACCTGCTCGCCGAGGCGCTGCGCCGGCCCGGCGACGACCTGCTCGAGATCGGGGTGGCGTACGTCCGCTTCGCGGCCGACCACCGCGCCCACTTCGAGGTGATGTTCGCGCCGGGGCTCTACCGGGCCGACGACCCCGAGGTGGCCGCCGCGCGCGCCCGGGCCGGGGCGGCGCTGCGCGGCGGGGTCGCCGCCCTGCCCGCCGGGTCGACCCCCGACCGGGACGCGCTCGCCGCCTGGTCGATCGTGCACGGCTTCGCCACCCTCTGGCTGGCCGGCGCCCTGCCGCCCGACGCCGGGCGGGACCCGGAGGCCACCGCCCGCACGGTCATCCGCCGCCTCTTCGAGTGACCGCCTGCTGCCGTTGCTCGGGGCCCGCTCCGTGGTCGGCTCACCAGCTGGTGGGCAGGGGCATGCCCTCGGTGTAGCCGGCGGTGCTCTGCACCCCCACGAGCGCACGCTCGTGGAACTCGTCCAGGTTGCGCGCACCGGCGTAGGTGAAGGCGCTGCGTACCCCGGAGATGATCTCGTCGATCAGGTCCTCGACGCCGGGGCGGGCCGGGTCCAGGTACATCCGGGCCGTGGAGATGCCCTCCTCGAAGATCGCCTTCCGGGCCCGGTCGAACGCGCTGTCCTCGGCCGTACGCGCGCTGACCGCCCGGGCCGAGGCCATCCCGAAGCTCTCCTTGTACCGGCGGCCGTCCGCATCGGTGTAGAGGTCGCCGGGGGACTCGTAGGTGCCGGCGAACCACGAGCCGATCATCACGTTGGACGCCCCGGCCGCCAGGGCCAGCGCCACGTCGCGCGGGTGGCGTACGCCGCCGTCCGCCCAGACGTGCCGGCCCAGCGCCCGGGCCGCCGTCGCGCAGTCGAGGACCGCCGAGAACTGCGGCCGGCCGACGCCGGTCATCATCCGGGTGGTGCACATCGCACCCGGGCCGACGCCGACCTTGATGATGTCGGCGCCCGCCTCGACCAGGTCGCGTACGCCGTCCGCGGTGACCACGTTGCCGGCCGCCACCGGGACCGCCGGGTCGAGCTTGCGCACCGCCCGCAGCGCCGAGATCATCCGCTCCTGGTGGCCGTGCGCGGTGTCCACGACCAGCGTGTCGACGCCCGCCTCGAGCAGGGCGGCGGCCTTGCCGGTCACGTCGCCGTTGATGCCCACCGCCGCCGCGATCCGCAGCCGGCCCCGGTCGTCCACGGCCGGCTTGTAGAGGGTGGCGCGCAGCGCGCCCTGCCGGGTGAGCACCCCGACCAGCCGACCCTCCGCGTCCACCACCGGGGCGAGCCGCCGCCGCCCGGCCGAGAGCCGGTCGAAGCCGGTACGCGGGTCCGCGTCCGCCGGCACGATGTGCAGTTCGGTCGACATCACGTGCCGGAGCTGGGCGAACCGGTCCACGCCGACGGTGTCGGCCTCGGTCACCACGCCCACCGGGCGGCCGGCCTCGTCGACCACGATGACCGCGCCGTGCGAGCGCTTCGGCAGCAGGTGGATCGCGTCGCCCACGGTGTCCGTCGGACCGAGGGTGATCGCGGTGTCGTGCACCAGGTGCCGCTGCTTGACCCAGGCGACGACGCTGGCCACCACCTCGATCGGGATGTCCTGCGGGATCACCGCGATGGCGCCGCGTCGGGCGACGGTCTCGGCCATCCGGCGGCCGGCGACCGCGGTCATGTTCGCCACCACCAGCGGGACGGTGGTACCGGTGCCGTCGCCGGTGGCCAGGTCGACGTCGAGTCGCGAGCCCACCTCGGAGCGGGCCGGCGCCATGAAGACGTCGTTGTAGGTCAGGTCGTGCGCGGGAGCCGCGCCATGAAGGAACCGCACCCGAACATCATTCCTGCTCGCGGCCGCTCCCGCCGCCGCTGGTGTCCCACACCACCCGTCGGGCCCCGCCGGTCGGCCTCGATCCGTGGTCCAGGCCCGCCCGGCGGTGAGTCAGGCGATGGTGCAGATCGCGGCGCCGGCCGTGATGACCGCACCGACCTCGGCGGAGAGGCCGCTGACCGTGCCGGCCTTGTGGGCGTGCAGGGGCTGCTCCATCTTCATCGCCTCCAGGACGACGACCAGGTCGCCCTCGGCGACGGTGTCCCCGTCCGCCACGGCGATCTTCACGATGGTGCCCTGCATGGGGGAGGTGAGCGCGTCACCGCTGACCGTGGCCCCCGCCTTGGCCCCGCCGCCCCGGCGAGCCGGCTTCTTCGCGGCGGGCGCGCCGGTGGTCGTACCGGCGCCGAGGCCGGCGGGAAGGGTGACCTCCAGCCGCTTGCCACCCACCTCGACCACGACGGTCTCGCGCTCGGCCGGCGCCTCGGCGGCGCCGGCGGCGGCGGTGAACGCCGGCACGGTGTTGTCGAACTCGGTCTCGATCCACCGGGTGTGCACGGTGAACGGCTCGGCGGTGAACGCCTCGTCCCGGACCACCAGCCGGTGGAAGGGCAGCGCCGTGGCCATGCCGTCGACGACCATCTCGTCGAGTGCCCGGCGGGCCCGCTCGATCGCCTCGGCCCGGTTCTCGCCGGTGATGATCACCTTGGCCAGCAGCGAGTCGAAGTTGCCGCCGATCACGTCGCCGGCCGAGATGCCGGTGTCCACCCGGACGCCCGGGCCGGTGGGGAGCCGCAGCGCGGTCACGGTGCCCGGGGCGGGCAGGAAGTTGCGGCCCGGGTCCTCGCCGTTGATCCGGAACTCGATGGAGTGGCCGCGCGGGGTCGGATCCTCGGTGAAGCGCAGCTTCTCGCCGTCGGCGATCCGGAACTGCTCGCGGACCAGGTCGATGCCGGCGGTCTCCTCGGTCACCGGGTGCTCGACCTGGAGCCGGGTGTTGACCTCCAGGAAGGAGACGATGCCGTCCCTGCCGACCAGGTATTCCACCGTGCCGGCGCCGTGGTAGCCGGCCTCCCGGCAGATGGCCTTGGCGCTGTCGTGGATCTGGGTGCGCTGCGCGTCGGTGAGGAACGGCGCGGGGGCCTCCTCGACCAGTTTCTGGTGCCGGCGCTGCAGCGAGCAGTCCCGGGTGCCCACCACGATCACGTTGCCGTGCTGGTCGGCCAGGACCTGCGCCTCGACGTGGCGGGGCTGGTCGAGGTACCGCTCGACGAAGCACTCGCCCCGGCCGAACGCGGCGACCGCCTCCCGGGTGGCCGACTCGAAGAGCTGCGGGATCTCCTCCATGGTGCGGGCGACCTTGAGGCCGCGACCGCCACCGCCGAAGGCGGCCTTGATGGCCACCGGCAGGCCGTGGTCGACGGCGAAGGCCATCACCTCGTCCGGGCTGCCCACCGGGTCCGGGGTGCCGGGGACCAGCGGCGCGCCGGCGCGCTGCGCGATGTGCCGGGCGGTGACCTTGTCGCCGAGGTCCCGGATGGCCTGCGGGGTGGGGCCGATCCAGGTCAGCCCGGCGTCGACGACGGCCTGGGCGAAGTCGGCGTTCTCGGAGAGGAAGCCGTAGCCGGGGTGCACCGCGTCGGCGCCGGCCTTCCCGGCGATGTCGATCAGCTTGTCGATCCGCAGGTAGCTCTCCGCCGCGGTGTCGCCGCCGAGCGCGTACGCCTCGTCTGCGAGGGTGACGTGCAGGGCGTCCCGGTCGGAGTCCGCGTAGACGGCGACGCTGCCCAGACCGGCGTCGCCGCAGGCGCGGATGACGCGGACGGCGATCTCGCCGCGGTTGGCGATGAGTACCTTGCGCACCTTGGTGGCTCCTCCCGGGAGGTCGATGTCGGGAGTGTATCGGCCGGCCTCGCGACCCTAACGATCGCTCAGTGTGGGATGCCGCACTCGAATGCGCGCACTAGTCAAACTTGTTTATTACGCTTGTCCGATGTCGGCGACGCGGATGATGATTCTCGGGCTGGTCAAGTGGATGCAACCGGTGCACGGCTACGACGTGCGCCGTGAGCTGCTGAGCTGGAGCGCCGACAAGTGGGCCAACATCCAGCCTGGTTCGATCTACCACGCGTTGCGGAAGCTGGCCGAGGAGGGGCTGCTCCGCGCGGTCGCCACCGAGCAGGTCGGCGGCCGGCCGGCGCGGACCACGTACGAGATCACGGATAAGGGCGCGGACGAGTTCGAGACGCTGCTGCGCGGACTGTGGTGGCAGTTGCAGGAGCCCGCCGATCCGTTCACCGCGGCCTTCTCCTTCCTGCCGGCCCTGCCCCGGGAGGAGGCGGCGGCGGCCCTGCGGAACCGGGCGATGCTGTTGCGGGCCGGCGTCGAGTCGATGCGGGCGGCGATGGACTCCGAGTGGATGCGGACCACCCGGCCGGTGCACGTGGGCTGGATCTTCGAACTCTGGTCGGCCCGCTCGGAGGCGGAGATCGCCTGGTGCGAGCGGATCGCCGAGCGGATCGAGTCCGGGATGTCGTACCTACCTGCTGGACTGGTCGGCGGGGAGAGTTGGGTCGAGTGGCAGCAGCAGAACCTGGGCGCGGCCGGCGAGTCCGGCGGCGACCGGGGCCTGGACGCGACCACCGAGCAATAATCAACGTTGACTACAGACGCTATATCGCGTTAGCCTGAGCCCCGCACAACGGGGGGAGTACGCCGTCCGGCGTCGTCCCCAGGCGAGAACGGCCGGTGCGCCGGCCCGGACGACCAGGAGCAGAAATGATCGAGACCAGGGGACTGCGGAAGTCGTTCCGCTCCCGGGCAGGTCGCGAGACGAAGACCGTGGACGCCGTCAGGGGCGTCGACCTCACGGTGGCGGAAGGGGAGATCTTCGGCTTCCTCGGCCCCAACGGCGCCGGCAAGACCACCACCCTGCGGATGCTCGCCACCCTCATCGAGCCCGACGGCGGCGAGGCCACCATCGCCGGCGCCGACCTGCGCAAGGACCCGGCCGAGGTGCGCCGCCGGATCGGCTACGTGGCCCAGGGCGGCAGCACCTGGGACGAGTCCACCGCCCGCGAGGAGCTGGTCCTGCAGGCCCGGCTCTACGGCATCGGCAAGGCCGAGGCGCACCGACGGGCCGCCCGCGCGCTGGACGCCTTCCAGCTCACCGAGTACGCCGACCGCAAGTGCAAGACGTACTCCGGCGGCCAGCGGCGGCGGGTCGACATCGCGCTCGGCATCATCCACGAGCCGAAGATCGTCTTCCTGGACGAGCCGACCACCGGCCTCGACCCGCAGAGCCGGGCGCACATGTGGGACGAGATCCGCCGGCTGCGGTCCGACGGGATGACGGTCTTCATCACCACGCACTACCTGGACGAGGCGGACGCGCTCTGCGACCGGATCGCGATCATGGATCACGGCGAGGTGGTCGCCGGGGGCACCCCGGCCGAGCTGAAGCGGGAGATCTCCGGCGACGTGGTGCTCGTCGGCCTCGACACCGCCACCACCCCGCAGGCCGCGGAGCTGCTCGACGCCGAGCCGTACGTCAGCAAGCTGGAGACCGCCGAGGAGGGCGGGCTGCGCCTCTACGTCGAGGACGGCGCGACGGCCATCCCGCAGGTGCTGCGCCGCCTCGACCACGCCGGGCTGGAGCTGCGCTCCATCGAGCTGCACCGCCCGAGCCTCGACGACGTCTTCCTCACCAAGACCGGCCGCTCGCTGCGCGAGTCCTGAGAAACCGGAGACCGACCATGAAACTCGCCCGCGACACCTGGCTCATCTTCGAGCGCCAGATCCAACTGCTGCTGCGCAACCCGGTCTGGGTCTTCGTCGGCGTCTTCCAGCCGGTGATGTACCTGCTGCTCTTCGCCCCGCTGCTCAAGCCGGCGCTGAACGCGCCCACCCAGGCCGCCGCGTACAAGATCTTCGTACCCGGCCTGCTGGTGCTGCTGGCCATCTTCGGCGGCCTGTTCCAGGGCTTCGGCCTGATCGCCGAGCTGCGCGCCGGGGTCATCGAACGGTCCCGGGTCACCCCGGTCAGCCGGCTCGCCCTGCTGCTCGGCCGCTCGCTGCGGGACGTGGTCTCGCTGCTCGTACAGGCCGTCATCATCACCCTGCTGGCGCTCCTGTTCGACCTGCGGGTGTTCATCGGGGACCTGCTCCTGGCGTACCTGATGCTCGCGCTGATCGCGTTGATGACCTCGGCCGTCTCGTACGGCGTCGCGCTCAAGGTCAAGAGCGAGGACGCGCTCGCCCCGCTGATGAACACCGTCGCCCAGCCGGTGCTGCTGCTCTCCGGCATCCTGCTGCCGCTCACCTTCGCCCCCGGCTGGCTCCAGGGCGTCGCCGAGTGGAACCCGTTCTCCTGGGCGGTCGACGGCACCCGTGCGCTCTTCGCCGGCGACCTCGACAACGACAAGGTCTGGCAGGGGCTGACCATCACCGCGGTGCTCGCCGTGGCCGGCGTGGTCTGGGCCGCCCGGCAGTTCGCCCGCAGCGTTCGCTGAGAGAGCTGCCTCTCACCTGGGGCGGGGCGCCGGTCCGACGCTTGTAGCGTAAGGCCGGTGCCCCGCCTCACCCGTGACAAGATCACCTGGCTGACCTACGCCCAGCTGGGGCTGTGGGGCTTCTTCCTCTACGGGTTCGGCCCGGTCGTACCGCTGCTCCGCGACGAGCAGGGCACCAGCGCCGCCGTCGCCGGCCTGCACAGCACCGGCATCGCGGTCGGCGCGCTGCTCGGCGGGGCGCTCTTCGCGCCGGTCGCCCGCCGCCTCGGTCGCGGCTCCGCGATCTGGCTCGGGCTCGCCGGGGTGGCCGCCGGCGTCGCCGCGCTCGGCCTCCTGCATCCGCTGCCGGCGACCATCGCCTCGGTCGCGGTGATCGCCACCTTCGGCATGATGGTGATCAGCGGGGTCAGCGTCGTGCTCACCGCCCGCCACGGCGAGGCCGCCCCCGCCGCCCTCACCGAGGCCAACGCCGCCTGCGCCGGCATGGGCATCCTCGCCCCGCTGGTCATCGGCGCCACCGTCGGCGCGGGCCACGGCTGGCGGCCGGTGATGGCCGTCGAGGTCGGGCTGATCGCGCTGGTCGCCCTCGCCGCCCTGACCTTCCGGGTACGCCTCCCGCACGCCGACCGACCCGTCACCGGGGCCGACCCGGCCGGCTCGCGGCCGGCCTACGCCGGTGCCGGCGACCCGACCGGCGACGGGCCGACCCGGGCAGCGGCCCAGCGGCTACCCCGGACATACTGGATCGCCTGGGTGCTGATGGCGTTCACCGGCTCGATCGAGGTGTGTCTGTCGCTGTGGACCGCCGACGTGCTGCGCACCCACGCCGGACTGAGCGCCGGTGGCGCGTCGGCGGCGGTCGCCGCGATCGTCTGCGGGATGTTCGTCGGCCGGGTGGCCGGCGGCCGGTTCGCCCTGCGCTGGCCGGCGGTGCCGCTGCTGCTGGCGGCGCTGACCGTGTCGCTGCTCGGCTTCGCCCTGTTCTGGGTCGCCACGGTGGGCTGGCTCGCCGTCGCCGGCCTGGTCGTGCTCGGGCTGGGCAACGCCCTGCACTACCCGCTGGTGATCTCCATCGCGCTCGCCGTCGCCGGGCCGGCCGCCGACAAGGCGGCGGGCTGGTCGTCGTACTCGATGGGGGTGGGCTTCGGCATCGCGCCGGTCGCGCTGGGGTGGGTGGCCGACGGCGTGGGCCCGCACCTGGCTTTCCTGCTGCTGCCCGGCTTCATCGCGGCGGCCGGGCTGCTCGCCGTGCGGCTCGGCCGCGCCCTGCGGGCCGCTCACCCGGCCGACGAACGGGCCCCGATCCCGATTCCCGCCTGAGCCCGGGCGCTGCCGGCGGCCCTGCCCCACCGCGCCGGGCCTGTGCCGTCGGCCGGCGCGGCCCGGCTTGACGCCGGCCTCAGCGCACCCGGGCGAGCGTGACGCCGTCGGCGATCGGCAGCATCACCGGCTCCACCCGGACGTCGGCCAGGACCTCGTCGTTGAACGCGGCGATCGCCCGGTCGTCGGCGTTCTGCGGGGCGAGCACCCGGCCGCCGCGCAGCGTGTTGTCCACCGCGATCACCGCGCCCGGACGCATCCGCGGCACCAGTTCGTCCCAGTAGATCGGGTAGCCGACCTTGTCCGCGTCGATGAACGCGAAGTCCAGGTACCGCTCGCGGGGCAGCTCGCGCAGCGTCTCCCCGGCCGGACCGATGCGCAGGTCGATCCGGTCGTCGACGCCGGCCCGGACCCAGTAGCGGCGGGCGACGCTGGTGTACTCCTCGGAGATGTCGAAGCAGGTGAGCCGGCCGCCGTCGGCCAGCCCCCGGGCGATCGCCAGGGCGGAGAGCCCGGTGAACGTGCCGACCTCCACCGCCTGCCGCGCCCCGAGCAGCCGGGTGAGGAAGGTCAGGAAGGCGGCCTGCTCCGGCGCGACCTGCATGTCCGCCTGGGCCGGCAGCGCGGCCAGGGTCTCCTCGGTCAGCTCATGGACGATCTCGTCCGGGGCGGACCCGTGCGCGACGAGGTAGGCGTGCAGTTCCGGGGTCAGTGCCAGCGGCTTCGTGCTCATGACCGGACGTTAGCCGAGATGCTCGATCTCCTGGCCCCCTGGCGCAACCTTCGTCCACAGGTCCGTCACGCTCAGCTCCAACTCGCCGAGCAGGCCGCGCAGCAGCGGCAGGCTGAGCCCGACCACCGTGCCCGGGTCGCCCTCGATCCCGGTCAGGAACACGCCGCCCAACCCGTCGATGGTGAACGCCCCGGCCACGGCCAGCGGCTCACCCGTCGCCACGTACGCGGCGATCTCCGCGTCGCTGATGTCGGCGAAGTGCACGGTGGTGGAGGCGACCCGCTCCGCGCGCGCCTCACGGGTGACGTCGATCAGGCAGTGCCCGGTGTGCAACACGCCGCTGCGCCCCCGCATCCGCTCCCACCGCCGCGTGGCGTCCGCCGCGTCGGCCGGCTTGCCGAGGATCTCCCCGTCGAACGCGAGCACCGAATCACACCCCAGCACCAGCGTCCGCTCGTCCGGGGTGGCCCGCAGCCGACCCAGCACCGCCTCCGCCTTGAGCCGGGCCAGTTCCAGACACAGTTCCTCGGCCCGGTCACTGACCACCTGGGACTCATCCACCCCACTGACCAGCACGTCGGGCTCGATCCCGGCGGCCTGGAGCAGCTTGCGGCGGGCGGGACTCTGCGAGGCGAGGACGAGGCGCAGCGGTACGGAGTTCAGCACCCGACCGACGCTACCGGCTGATCCGCGGCGGCGGGCCGTCGGCACGTCGACGCCGCCGCCAGAGCAGGTAACCGCCGCCCGCCGCCACCAGCACACCGAGCGTGGCCAGGCCGCGCGCCGTCGCGCCATCGTCCCCGCCGGCCGACGCCGGCTCCGCGGCGGTCGTCGTGGTCGGCGCGCTCGCCGCCACGGATTCGAAGCCGAGCGGGGGTACGTCCGCCGTCAGCGCCGCGACCAGGTCGATGACGCCGTAGCCGTACTCGTCGTCCCGGCCAGGTGGGCCCTTGTCGATCGCGGTCGCGGTGAGCCGGTGCGCGACTTCCTGGGCGGGGAGGTAGGGGTACTTCGACCTGATCAGTGCAGCTGCTCCCGCCACAATGGCGGTGGCGTCGGAGGTGCCGGTGCCCTTGCGGTACTTGCCGTCGGTACTGGTGCTGTAGATGTCCACGGCAGGTGCGACAACATCAATCTCTGGCCCACTGACGGATACGGCAGCGTGGTGGCTAGTTCGATCGATACCGCCGACCGCGACGACGCCGGGATACGCAGCAGGATATTTGACTCCTTGATCCCGAGGCTGGTTTCCGGCTCCAGCTACTACGATCACATTTTCTCGGACAGCGTTGTCGATGGCCTTGCGCAATTGGGGGCTGGAGTCCGCAACTGAGGAGATGCTGATAACGTCGGCGTCCTTGGAGACGGCGAAGTTGATGGCAGTGGCCAGATCGTCGCTATCTCCGTCCTCGTTGTCAACCTTCGTGCGAATGGGCAGGATTTTTGCCCTAGGAGCTATGCCTAGAGCGCCGGTGCCGCCTTTCTGTCCGTGGGCAGCGATCAGTCCAGCCATTCCGGTGCCATGGCTATTGCGGTCTTGACGCCCATCTCCGCTGCCTCCCGTGATGATGTCTCGACCATAAAGGAGGTTGTCTCTGAGGTCGGGGTGTGGGTCTACCCCTGTGTCTGGCACTGCGACTATTGTCCCCTCGCCCGTGCTAATTTGCTGCGCTTCCGCGGCCTTGAGATAGCGCAGATGCCACTGGTCGGTGCGGATTCTTTGAGCCCCAGGCGGCTGAGCGCCAGCCGCCTGTGGGGCTGGCGAAGGGATTACGGCGGATGCAAGTAAGAGGCCAACGGTTGCTGGGATGAACTTCATCAGCGGTCGAAGCCGATGGCCGGACCTGGGTTGATCGGGCCTTCTTCGTCTGGCGGTCGAACCACTGGAGAGACCCCTTCCTCTGTCTCCCAAGGATGGTCTGGATTCCAGCGGTGCGATTCGGAGCCGGCGCCACCTTGGGAACGATTGGGCTGCGCACTCCCAAGCCCGGATGTGTTGCCCATGCCCGGCGCTCCACCGATCGGGGATGCGCCGTGCAAGCCGCAAACTTGAGAAGCACGTCCCGCGCCCGGGCGAGAACCCGCGCCTCCCGTTGGCGAAGTGCCAGCACCACCGCTACCAAATACGCCTCCGACTGGGTTCACTCGACGTGGCGGATTGGTGCCGCCGGGTTGACCTAGTCCCATGGCAGGCGTGCCACCTATCAGTCCGCTTGGCGGCATCGATCGCGGCGGGGTAGGCGGAGCAACGTGTGGCAGACCACTTGCTCCACCGGCGCTCGGCCGGCCGATTGGGCCAGTCTGGACGCGAACTGGCCCCGCCGTACCGACATCTCTAGAGGAGCCGGTGAGGGGCGGCAGGCCTATCGTCTGACCAGGCTGAAGGGGGGAGGGAGGTGTGACGGCGGGCGTAACTGGAGCGACTGGGGGCGTCGCCAATCCAGCGCCTGCACCACCGAGTACGGGTCCGGCGCCGAGAACCGGACCGGTGCCAGGCGCCGTCGGCGTCGTCACCTGCCGCGCGCTTGCCGCAGGCCGACCTGCCGTGGTTGCGGGACGGGTTGCTGTGACTGGAATGGGCACGATAGGGGGAATCACCGGGGCAGCCGATGCTCCCGAATACACATCGGCGTTTGTTTGGTCTACCTGAGGGTTGATGCGGGGCCTCGGCGGCGGTTGGCGGAGCATTACTTGGGCTTGCTGGAGTTCGCCGCTGAGCCCCGTCATCAGGCCGCGCGCCTGCACGTTCAGCCGTTCCAGGTCCGCGTCGGTCACCGGTGGCTGCTCCGGCAGCCGGCTCCCGGCCACCGCCTTCGGATCGGCAACTGTCGCCTCGTACGCCTGCTTTTGCTGGAGCTTGGTCGCGTACTCCTTGTAGAGCGGCTCAAGCTCGGCGCGGGTGCTGCCGATGGCGCGGGTTGCGGCGGCGAGCGCGTCGTGGTTCCCGGCGGCCGCGTCGTGGGTTCGTTGCACCTGGTCGATGAGCTGATCCAGCTCGCCGATGTACGCGCGGGCGGCGGCGTTGGTCTCCGGCGGCCAGGCTGCGGCGAGGCCGCGCCGGTATTCCTGCAGACGGCTCAGGTGGGCCAGGGCGAGGTCGCAGACCTTGCGCCAGCCGGCGACCTGCTTCCAGTGCCCGGTGGTGTCGTGGTCCTGGAGGCAGGCCCACATGCTGAGCACGTCCATCAGTCGCCAGTCGGTGAGGCCGGACGTCCGGCCGCTGCCCCGCTCGATCACGGCAGCACCACCCGCCCGCTCTCCGGCCCGGTCGGATCGGGGAGCGCGGGCAGGGGGTGTGCCGCCGTCGCGGAGGGGCCGGCCAGGGCGCGCTCGACGTCGGAGACCCGGGCGGACGAGAACGCGTCGGAGCCGGCATAGTGGTCGGCGATCGTGCCGGCCGCCTGGGCCAGGCGGCCGGTCGCGGGGACCATGCCCCAGACGACCTTGGTGGTGGCTCGCTGGGTTTCGTGGTGCGCCTGGAGGAACTGGACCAGCTCGACGAAAGCGTCGGCCGGGTTGGGGATGGGGGCCTTCATGTCGTCCGCGATGTACGACAGGTGGGGGGCGTAGTTGCGCTCGACCTCGGCCTGGAGCCGGTCGGCGAACTCGCGCATCTGTCGGATGTCGGCCTCGATGCCGGCGTAGTCACGCAGCCAGCCCGCTGGCCGGTCCTCCTCGGGGATCATCGGCCCTCCTGCCCGTCACCGCACCGTTTCCCTGAGTGAGGTTAATGGCTGCGGCGCGATCTCGGCAGTCCCGACAAACTTCTCCCAGCTCAGAAACCGCCGTACCCGGGAAAAGGTCAGCGGGGGAGGCCGGCGGCGCGCCACGCGCCCGGGCCGGCGGCGGGCGTCGCGCCGGCCGGACGGCCGCTGCGCGCCCACGTCGACACGGCGGCCGGCGCGGGGGCGGCGGCCGGGCGGGTCCGGACGACGATGGCGCCGACGAGGGCGGCCAGTTCCTCGGCGGTCGGCGCGCCGCGGACGATCCGGAACAGCGGCTCTTCGGCAGACATGACGTCAGGGTACGCGTCGAGAACTTGACCTTCGCCGCACAGTGGCGTGCCGACGGTGTGAGGGTCGGGCCAGCCGGGTACCGTCTCACCGATGTCGAATGCGCTTCCCCAACTCGTCGCCGACCGATACCGGCTCATTTCGCCGCTCGGCCAGGGCGGCATGGGTCGAGTATGGAAGGCGCGCGACGAGGTGCTGCACCGGGACGTTGCCATCAAGGAACTCGTCCCGCCGCCCAGCCTCACCCCGGAGGAGCGCCGCGAGATGCGGGAACGCTCCCTGCGGGAGGCGCGGGCCATCGCCCGGCTCAACAACGGCAACGTGGTCCGCATCTTCGACGTGCTGCGCACCGACGGCGACCCGTGGATCGTCATGGAGTACGTGCCGTCCAAGTCGTTGCAGGACACCCTCGCCGCGGACGGGCCGGTGTCGCCGGCCAAGGCGATCGAGATCGGCCTCGGTGTGCTGGGCGCGTTGAAGGCCGCGCACAAGGCGGGCGTGATGCACCGGGACGTCAAGCCGGGCAACGTGCTGATCGGGGACGACGGCCGGGTGGTGCTGACCGACTTCGGTCTGGCCACCATCCCCGGCGACCCGAACGTGACCCGCACCGGCCTGGTTATGGGCTCGCCGGCGTACATCGCGCCCGAGCGGGCCAGGGACGGCACCGCCGGGCCGGAGGCCGACCTCTGGTCGCTGGGCGCGACCCTCTACGCGGCCGTGGAGGGCAAGTCGCCGTACGCCCGGCCGTCCGCGATCGGCACGCTGGCCGCGCTGGCCACCGAGCCGATGCCGCTGCCGAAGAACGCCGGGCCGCTCAAACCCGTGCTCAACGGCCTGCTCCGCAAGGACCCGGCCGACCGGATCACCGCCGAGGTGGCCGAGCGTCTGCTCCGCAAGGCCGGTGGCAAGCGTGCGAGGGTCATCCCGCTGCTGGAGGGCGTACGCCGGCCGGGGCCGAACGGCCCGCGCGAGCCGCGCCCGCCGATGGTGCCCGCGCCGCGCCCGGCCGACGCGAGCTCCGGCCGGCCGGCCGCCGCGCCGGCCCCGCGCAAGCCCGAAATGGGTACGGCCGCTGCCGCCGCGTTCGCGGCCGACGCCGCCACCAGGACGCCCACCGGGTCGGACGCCGCCCCGACCGCCAAGGTCGACCCGCCCGTGTCCACTCCGGACGCCGAGCCGACCGCGAAGGTCGAGGCCCCGGCGACCGCCCTCGACGAGACCCGCGTGGACGCGTCGGCACCTACGGCGGCCGACGACGACACCCGGATGGATGCGCCGCCGACCAAGCCGGCGAACCCGACCTCGGTCATGCCGGCACCGGTGAGCCCGGCGCCGTCGACCGGTCGGGCCACCGTCGTTCCCGGCACGAAGCCGGACCACAAGCGGCGCAACCTGCTGATCGGTACGCTGGTCGCGCTCCTGCTGCTCGGGATCGTGGTCGCCGTGCCGCTGCTCAACGGCGGCGACCCGAAGGGCGGCGGGGGCCAGCAGGCTGGCGGCACCACCGCCCCCTCGGAAGGGCCGTCCGCGGCTGCCACCTCGGAGCCGGCCGCGCCGGCCCCGTCCAGCGCCGCGCCCAGCGTGACCCCGTCGGCCAGCCAGTCGACCGGTGCCCGGCTACCTCGCGGCTGGAGTCTCTACAAGGACCCGACCGGCTTCTCAGTGCCGGTGCCCCCCGGATTCGGCCGGCCTTCCCGCGTGCACTTCGGCCGCGGGCCGGAGGACTGGCGGATCCGTTTCTCGGACGGCAAGGGTCGCGCCCTGCTGATCGACCAGACGACGCGGCCGCTCAAGGATGCCGAGGCGGACTGGCGGGACCAGGAGCGTAGTCGCCGGGGAAGCTACTCCGGCTACCAGTTGGTGAAGATCGCCTCGGTGGACTACTGGGACGAGGCGGCCGACTGGGAGTGGATCTACAACGAGAACAATCGGCGGACCCACGTGCGTAACCGAGGTTTCGTGACCGCGCCCGACAAGGGTTACGCCATCCGCTGGGACTGCCCGGAGGCGGACTGGGCGGCGAACGAGCCCAACTTCAAGATCATCGCAGACGGGTTCGTGCCGGTCCGAAAGTGACTCGCATGGCCTTCCGTTGAATGGGGTACTGATCCCGTGACGACGGAAGGAGGTACGACATGAGTTACCGACGCAAGGACATCCGGCCCCGACTGGCACTGTGGATGCTGGTCGCGCTGGGGGACATCGTCCTGCTACTGGTGAGCGCCGGCGTCTCCGCGCTGGTCGCGCTGCTCGGTGTCGTGGCCGTCACCGTCGCCGGGGTGGCCGCCCGGCGTCTGACGCGGCGGAACGCCCTGGCCGGAGAGGGCACGGTGCCCGTGCCGGTCGCGGCCCGACGGAGGGCCTGACCGACAGCAGCGACGGTGGCGGCAGCCGGACCAGCTATCGACCGAAGGTGATAGGCGATCCCGCTGCCGCCGACCTTTCGGGCCGCCGCCGCGGTGCCGTCAGCGGAGGGTGGCGGGGTCGATCTGCCAGCGGAATGGCTCCGTCAGGGTCAGCGTCTCGCCGGCCTTGGCCACCCGTTCCTCGACGTAGTGCGAGCTGTCGAGCTGGTGCAGCCGGAGCGAGTGGCTGTCGCCGTCCTGCTCGACCAGCAGGTAGCACTGGATGCGGGCGATCGCGTAGAGCTGCATCTTGAGTTGACCAGCGGGCAGGTGGCGTCGATGGCCTTGGCGTGGCCTTCCAGGGGAGCCGCGCTCACCGGCGTCCACCTCCCGCTCCGATCGCTACCCGGTCAGTCTCACACGATACGGGTCAGCGTCCGTCGGACGACACAGGTCAAGCCGGTAGGCTCCCCGCCCATGCCCCTGATCGACGGCCTGACCACCCTCTGGGACAAGCTCCTCGGCGCGCAGCCCGACCCGCCGCCGCTGCTTGTCCTGCTGACCGCCGCCGTCGCGCTGGTGGTCGTCGCCACCCGCCTGCCCTGGCGGATCGCCCGCAACGCGGTCACCATCGCGCACGAGGGCGGGCACGCATTGGTGGCCCTGCTGACCGGCCGGAAGCTGCGCGGCATCCGGCTGCACTCCGACACCTCCGGGCTCACCCTCTCCGCCGGCCGGCCCACCGGTCCGGGGATGATCCTCACCCTGCTCGCCGGGTACGTCGCCCCCTCGCTGGTCGGCCTCGCCGGGGCCTGGCTGCTCGCTGGCAACCGGATCACCTTGCTGCTCTGGGTCGCCGTGGCGCTGCTGCTGGCCATGCTGGTGCTGATCCGCAACGTCTTCGGCGTGCTCTCGCTGCTGGTCACCGGCGGGGTGGTGCTCGCCGTCTCCTGGTACGCCTCCTCGCAGGTGCAGGCCGCGTTCGCCTGGACCTCCGTCTGGTTCCTGCTCCTCGGCGGGGTACGGCCTGTGGTGGAGCTGCAACGGCTGCGCAGCCGGGGCCGGATGCCGGAGTCCGACGCCGACCAACTCGCCCGGCTGACACCGTTCCCGGCGCTGCTCTGGGTGACCGTCTTCGCCCTGGTCAGCCTGGCCGCCCTCGGCGTCGGCGCGCTGCTGCTCGCCGGCCCGATCCTGACCGACGCCGGCTTCACCCTCTGACGAACCGGGCAGCCGACCGAGGGGCGGCCGGGACCCGGTCGAGGGGGCAGCCCCGGCCGGCAAACGGTGGCTCTGCCACCTCGCCACGGCGGGATGATCCGACGGCGGGCAGAATCGGACAGATGCGATACGTGATCATCGGGGCGGGCGCGGTCGGCGGCACCATCGGCGTACGGCTGGGGGAGGCCGGCCGGGACGTGACGCTGGTGGCCCGCGGCGCGCACCTGGACGCGATCCGCGCCCATGGGCTGACCCTGCGCACCCCGGAGGGCACGGTGACCTGGCGTGGGCCGGCCACCGACGGGCCGCCGGCGGCGCCGCTGCCGGCGGACACCGTGCTGGTGCTGACGGTGAAGTCGCAGGACACCGACGCGGCGCTGGCGACCTGGGTGGACGCCCCGGTCGAGGGCGGCGGTACGGCCGGGGAGCGGTTGCCGCTGCTCGTCGCCCAGAACGGGGTGGCCAACGAGCGGGCCGCGCTGCGGCTCTTCGCCCGGGTGTACCCGGTCTGCGTCTGGCTGCCCGCCACCCACCTGGAGCCCGGTGTGGTCGTCGCCAACGGCCACCCGCACCCGGGGATGCTGCAGCTGGGCCGCTATCCGTCCGGATCGGACGACACCAGCCGAGTGGTGGCCGCCGACCTGGCCGCCGCCGGGTTCGTCGTCCCAATCCGCGACGACGTGATGCGCTGGAAGTACGGCAAGCTGCTGAGCAACCTCGGCAACGGCTTGCAGGCGCTGCTCGGCCGCGACTTTCCCGATCCACTCGCCGAGCGGGTCCGGGCCGAGGGGGTCGCGGCGCTCGCCGCGGCCGGGATCGCGCACACCACTCCCGAGGAGGAGGCGGCCGAGCGCGGCGACCAGGTCCGGCACCGGCCGGTCGACGGCGAGCAGCGGGCCGGCGGATCCACCTGGCAGAGCCTGGCCCGGGGCGCGGGTTCCGCCGAGGCCGACCACCTGAACGGCGAGGTCGTGCTGCTCGGCCGGCTGCACGGCGTACCGACCCCGGCGAACGCCGCCGTCCAGCTCGCCGTCCGCCGGGCGGTACGCGAGCGGATCCCGGCCGGCGGCTTCCCCCGGGCCGAGCTGGAGAAAATGATCGGCTGACCGGCAACCGCGGGCCCGCCGACAGGCGTCTCCCCTGCGACCGCCACGGGGGAGGTACCAGAGTGCCGGACGTCGACGGGTTCGACGAGTTCTACCGGGGCAGCCGACAACGTTTGCTCGGTTTCGTCTACGTGCTCACCAGCGACCTCGCCGAGGCCCAGGACGCCGTGCAGGAGGCGTACATCCGGGCCTGGCAGCGCTGGTCGACGGTGCGCGACTACGACGACCCGGAGGCCTGGTTGCGGGTGGTGGCCAGCCGGATCGCGGTGAGCCGCTGGCGCAGCCTGCGCAGCCGGGGCCGCGCCTACCTGCGGCACGGCGTCGAGGAGACCAGCCCCGCCCCGAGCATCGACACGGTCGAGGTGGTGGCCGCGCTGCGCCGGCTGCCGGAGGAGCAGCGCACCGCCATCGCCCTCTACTACCTGCTCGGCATGCCGGTCGCCGAGGTGGCCCGGGAGACCTCGGCCCCCGTCGGCACGGTGAAGGCCCGGCTTTCCCGGGGGCGTGCCGCGCTCGCCGGGCTGCTCGCGGTCGTGGATCTGGAGGAGGAGGCCGCAGATGCGTGACGAGGACCTGACGTTCGTCGAACTGGTGCACCGGGACCTGCGGGACGTCCGCTGGCTCGAGGCGGCCGAGCTGCGGGCGCGGGGCAGCCGCCGCAGCCGGCGTGCGACGGTGGCTGCGGCCGCGGTGGTGCTGGCGGCCGTCTGCGGCTCGACGGTGGCGTTGGCCGGGGCGGCCCGGGAACCCGCGGTCACCGCCCCGGCGAGCCGGTCCGGTGCGGCGGAGATCCCCGTCGAGGCGCTGCTGTCCAGGACCGACCCGGAGCTGCGCGCCCTCGGCGCGACCGCCGACATGGAGCTGGGCGACTCGGGAATGGCGGAGCCGGTCCGGGTCGACGCACTGCTCGACGTCTGCGCCCGGGAGCACGGCGAGCCGGCACGAACGCTCGTGTCGCGCTACTCACGCTCCCGCAATCTGCTCCGCCACAGCTCGCCGGATCGGCCTGACTCGGTGTATCCGGTGCTCGCACAGGACATCTACCGGATGACCCCCGACGCGGCCGCTCAGGTCTTCGACGACATCGACCGGCACACGTCGGTGTGCGCGGCCTGGGAGCAGACGGTGCCGAACATGGTCAAGGGGGAGGTGTCGGGGACGAAGCAGCTGCTGCAACGCTGGCAGGTGGTGGACCGGAACTTCGCCGGCGACCGGGCGGTCCTGCTGCGGCACACCGAGTCCGAGGGAACGAGCACGCACATCGTCCGACCCGACCAGCAGCTCAACGTACGAATGGTCGTCCAGGTCGGTGACGTCGTCACGGTGCTCGCCCCCGAGGTCGGCGTGGTGCCCTGGACCACGGATGAGCAGCTACGGACGTTGGCCCGAGGCGCGGCCGCCCGGATGTGCGCCGCAGCCGACCCGCCATGCTGACGCGTCCGGGCCCCCGTCGTGGACACGACGGGGGCCCCGAAGGCGTGGATCAGAGCGGGATGTTGCCGTGCTTCTTCGGGGGCAGGGTCTCGCGCTTGGTGCGCAGCACCCGCAGCGCCCGGACGATCTGGGTCCGCGTCTCGTGCGGCGGGATCACCGAGTCGACGTAGCCGCGCTCGGCGGCGATGTACGGGTTGGCCAGGGTGTCCTCGTACTCGGCGATCTTCTCGGCGCGGACGGCGGCGGGGTCGTCGGCGTTCGCCAGCTCCGAGCGGTACAGGATGTTCACCGCGCCCTGCGCGCCCATCACCGCGATCTGCGCGGTCGGCCAGGCGAAGTTCAGGTCCGCACCGAGGTGCTTCGAGCCCATCACGTCGTACGCGCCGCCGTACGCCTTGCGGGTGATCACGGTGACCTTCGGGACGGTCGCCTCGGCGTACGCGTAGATGAGCTTCGCGCCGCGGCGGATGATGCCGTCCCACTCCTGCCCGGTGCCGGGGAGGAAGCCGGGGACGTCCACGAAGGTCAGCACCGGGACGTTGAACGCGTCGCAGGTGCGCACGAAGCGGGCCGCCTTCTCCGACGCGGCGATGTCCAGCGTGCCGGCGAAGTGCATCGGCTGGTTCGCGACCACGCCGACCGGGCGCCCCTCGACCCGGCCGAAGCCGACCACCAGGTTCTGCGCGTAGAGCGGCTGGACCTCCAGGAACTCCCCGTCGTCGAGGACGTGCTCGATGACCCGGTGGATGTCGTACGGCTGGTTGGCCGAGTCCGGGATCAGCGTGTCCAGCTCCCGGTCGGAATCGGTGATGTCGAGGTCGGCCGGCGCCGGGTAGACCACCGGCTCGTCCAGGTTGTTCGACGGCAGGTACGACAGCAGCGCCTTCACGTACTCGATGGCGTCTTCCTCGTCGGTGGCCATGTAGTGCGCGTTGCCGCTGCGCGAGTTGTGCGTCCGCGCGCCGCCCAGCTCCTCCATCCCGACGTCCTCGCCGGTGACCGTCTTGATCACGTCGGGGCCGGTGATGAACATGTGCGAGGTCTGGTCGACCATCACGGTGAAGTCGGTGACCGCCGGGGAGTAGACCGCGCCGCCCGCGCACGGGCCCATGATCAGCGAGATCTGCGGGATGACGCCGCTGGCCCGGACGTTGCGGAAGAAGATCTCGCCGTAGAGGCCGAGGGAGGCGACGCCCTCCTGGATCCGGGCGCCGCCGGAGTCGTTGATGCCGACGACCGGGCAGCCGATCTTCATGGCCAGGTCCATCACCTTGACGATCTTCTCGCCGAAGACCTCGCCGAGGGAGCCGCCGAAGACGGTGAAGTCCTGCGCGAACACGCAGACCTGCCGGCCGTCCACCGTGCCGTAGCCGGTCACCACGCCGTCGCCGTACGGGCGGGTCCTCTCCAGCCCGAAGTTGATGGACCGGTGCCGGGCCAGCTCGTCCAGCTCGACGAAGGAGCCCTCGTCGAGCAGCATCTCGATGCGCTCCCGCGCCGTCTTCTTGCCCCTCGCGTGCTGCTTCTCGACCGCGCGCGCCGACCCGGCGTGCACCGCCTCGTCGACCCGACGGTCCAGGTCCGCCAGCTTGCCCGCGGTGCTGTGGATGTTGATCCCGGTCTCGGTAGTCACCCAGGGAATATAACGATGGTTCAGGCGGTCGCCGCTGTGCAGTGCGCCTCATCGGGCTCGGGGCGACATCCGGCCGAGCGTGCCACGCCGGGGCCGTAGGCTGGCGGGATGCCCGGCTCGCCGTACACCGATCTGGACCGCCCGCCGCTGTCGGCGGCCCGGCTGCGGCGCGCGCTGGTCGCGCCGCACGGCCCGTGGCGCCGGCTGGAGCTGCGCGCGGAGACCGCCTCGACCAACGCCGACGTGGTCGGGGCCGCCCGGGCCGGCGAGCCGGAGGGTCTGGTCGTGGTCGCCGAGCGGCAGACCGCCGGCCGGGGCCGCCGCGGCCGGGTCTGGCAGTCGCCGCCCCGGGCCGGCATCGCGACCAGCGTCCTGCTCCGGCCCGGCGAGGCCGTCCCGGAGCGCGGCTGGTCGCCCGTCCCACCCGCCGGGTACGGCTGGCTGCCGCTGCTCGCCGGGGTGGCGCTGGTCGAGGCGGTGGTCCGGCTCGCCGAGCTGGAGGCGGCCCTGAAGTGGCCCAACGACCTGCTGATCGACGGCGCCAAGTGTGCCGGCGTGCTCGCCGAGGCGGTGCCCGGCACCGTCCCGGACCAGCCGCCGGCGATCGTGGTCGGCATCGGCCTCAACGTCACGCTCCGCGCCGACGAGCTGCCGGAGAACCCGACCGGGCTGCCGGCCACCTCGCTGCAGCTCGCCGGGGCGGCGGCGACCGACCGGGATCCGCTGCTGCGCGCCCTGCTCCGCTCGCTCGCCGACTGGTACGACCGCTGGCGCGACGCCGGGGGTGACGCGGTGGCCAGCGGGCTGCGCGACGCCTACACGGCCGCCTGCGCGACGATCGGCCGCCAGGTCCGGGTGCTGCTGCCGGACGGGCGCGAGGTGAAGGGGACCGCCACCGGCGTGGACCCGCACGGCCAACTGCTGGTCGAGGGCCCGACGGGGGAGCTGCGCCTCGCCGCCGGCGACGTGCTGCACGTGCGCTGACCTTCTTTACCGCCGCGCGGCCGATCCCCTCGGCGGGCGTCGACCGGTTACGGTCAGCGCGTCCTGTTCTACGAGGAGGTTTCCGTGGCGTTCCCCGAAGACGTGCTCACCGAGGATGAGCACGTCGTGCTCCACCTGCACCCGCACTGGAAGGCGCTGCTCCGGCCGATCCTGGTGCTGGTGCTCGTCGTCGCGGCGGTGGTGGCGGGCTGGGTCCTGCTGCCCGACGGCGACGGCGCCACGATCGCGCTCTACGCGATCGCCGCGCTCGGCTTGGTGCTGGTGCTCTGGCTGGGCTTCTGGCCGTTCCTGGTCTGGCGCACCACGCACTACCTCTTTACCGACGAGCGGGTGCTGCTCCAGGAGGGCGTGTTCTCCCGGAACCGGCGGGACCTCCCGCTGACCCGGATCAACGACCACTCGATGCACCAGCGCTTCCTCGAGCGGCTGCTGGGCTGCGGCACCCTCACCATCGAGTCGGCCGGCGAGCGTGGCCAGTCGGTGCTGAACGACGTCCCCCACGTCGACCGGGTGCAGACCAAGCTCTACGAGCTGGTTGAGGCCCACCACGACAAGCACTCCCTGGGCGACGGCGAGATGCGCGACATCCTCGCCGACATGCATGACGGCAAACCCCTCCGCGACCCCAGCGCCTGACCGACCCTCCGGCCACCGCCGGAGGGCGGGAATGGGGTGGGTTCAGCGGCGGGGGGAGCGGCGGCTGCCGGCTTGGAGTTCGGCGGCGAGCTCGGCGTCCAGGTCGCTCTTCAGGTTGCGGCCGAGGGCGGCGTCCGCCGGGGCGGGGCGACCCTGGGCCGGGGCGCCGTACTCGGCGGTGGCACGCCGGCCGGCCGTCCGGCGGCGGCGCTCCCCGGGCGGGGGCTCCGACTCCTCCAGCTCGCTGACCGACTCGGCCAGCTCCGCCACCGGGTCCATCTCCGCCATGGTGTCCCATTCGTTGCGCGGGATGGTGTGCCAGGTCTCCTCCGCGTGCTGCGGGACCGGCTGGAAGACGAACGTCCGGTACGACCAGAAACGGAAGGTGGTGGCCAGCAGCACGCCGCCGGTCTTCGCCACGTTCAGCGCCAGCAGGCTGGTCACGCCGAGGCCGTACTTCGCCGCGGCCAGCACGCCGAGTTCGATGATCAGGCCGGTCGCGTTGAACACGAAGAACAGGACGTATTCCCGACGCATGGCCGATTTCGGGCGATCACGGTACGTCCAGTGCCGATTCATCAGATACGAGGTGATAGTGGCCACAATGGTCGCGATCACCGTCGCCTTGAGCTGCCCATCGCGGAAAACGGTCAGCGCCAGCGCGTTGAACACCGCGTAATTGATGACGGTGTTGATGCCGCCGACGATGCCGAATTTGAGCGCCTCGTGGATGAACTTCTGCCAACGCTCGGGCAGCAGACGGACCAGACGCATGCGGAACACCTTAGGGCAGCGGGCAGGGCCGACTAGGCCCGGCAGGACGGGGTGGGCGGTAGGTCACGCCCCGGAGTCTCGGTCGAGGCTCGTTTCCGGAACGGGCGGAGTTCCCGCTTCCACGAAAACGAACCGCCGGTACGACCAGAATCGGAACAGCGTCCCGAGGCCGGTGCCGACGATGAAGCTGGCGATGTTGTCGGCCAGTGGGGTCTGGAACACCTCGGGCCAGATGCTGCCCAGCCCGTAGCGGCTGATCGCGAGGCAGGCGATGGCGATGCCCAGGCCGACCCCGTTGAAGAAGAAGAAGAGCGCGTACTCGCGGGCGGGGTTGGAGCGCTGACGGTGCCGCCAGGTCCAGAACCGGTTGCCCACGAACGCCATGGTCGCGGCGATCACCGTGGAGATGGTCTTCGCGGCGACCGGCGGCATGTGGCGGACGCTGGCCAGGTAGTTGAAGAGCGCGAAGTCCACCAGGAACGCGAGCCCGCCCACCGTGGCGAACTTGCTCAGCTCGCGGACGAGGTGACCGAAACGGTCGAGGAGGGAACCGATCAGACCCGGACGGGTCTGCGGAGCGCCCGGTTGGTCCCCGGTCATCGTCGCGGCCACCCGCCGAGCCTACCGGTTGCCGGCACGCCGAACAGGCAGCAATGGCGAGCCGGACGCACCGTCGTCGCCCGGGGCCGGTGAGCAGAGCGTAACCAGCTGTGGCGGAATTGCGGACCGGATCGCTGAATCGTCGCCCTCGGCCCGGGCGGGCGCTTCCGCGCATCGTGCACCGGGACCGGACCTCGCTACCGGCGCCCGCCGGAGGTTCACCGCAGGTTTTGCGTGAAACTGCGCGCGAAAGCGGGTATCAGATCGCGATGCCGCAGCGTGGCCGTACCTTGTGCAGTTCTTCACAACCAGTCCCACTGACTCGGAAGGCCGGCCGGTTTACGCTGAGCCCAATCCCAGGTTTCCACGAAGGCGACGCCTCGCTCGCCAGAACTCGTGCACCCCATACATCGGTCAGCGTCGACCACAAGGAGATGTGACATGGTTGCTCCGGCTACTGTTCGGGGTATCGATCAGGCCCCGACGTCCCACCCCAAACTGCTCGCCTGGGTCCGAGAGGTCGCGGAACTGACCACCCCCGAACGGGTGGTCTGGGTGGACGGGTCCGATGAGGAGTGGCGCCGCCTCACCGACGAGCTTGTCGAGGCCGGCACCCTGATCCGGCTGAACCCGGAAAAGAAGCCCAACTCGTTCTACGCGCGGACGGACCCGACGGACGTCGCCCGGGTCGAGGAGCGCACCTTCATCTGCTCCGTCGACGAGGCGGACGCCGGCCCCACCAACAACTGGATGGCGCCGTCCGAGATGAAGCGGACGATGACCGAGCTCTACCGCGGTTCGATGCGCGGGCGGACCATGTACGTCATCCCGTTCGTCATGGGCCCGGTCGAGGCCAAGAGCCCGATGTTCGGTATCGAGATCACCGACAGCCCGTACGTGGTCGCCTCGATGCGGATCATGACCCGGATGGGTGCCAAGGTGCTCGAGGCGATGGGCGACGACGCGGACTTCGTGCACGCGCTGCACTCGATCGGCGCCCCGCTCGCCCCCGGTCAGCAGGATGTGGCGTGGCCGGCCAACGAGACGAAGTACATCTCCCACTTCCCGGAGACCCGGGAGATCTGGTCCTTCGGCTCCGGCTACGGCGGCAACTCGCTGCTCGGCAAGAAGTGCTACTCGCTGCGGATCGCCAGCGTGATGGGCCGGGACGAGGGCTGGCTCGCCGAGCACATGCTGATCCTCAAGATCACCTCGCCGGAGGGGAAGGTCCACCACATCGCCGGCGCCTTCCCGTCGGCCTGCGGCAAGACCAACCTCGCCATGGTGGAGCCGACCATCCCGGGCTGGAAGGTCGAGACCATCGGCGACGACATCGCCTGGATGCGGTTCGGCCAGGACGGCCGGCTCTACGCCGTCAACCCGGAGTACGGCCTCTTCGGCGTCGCGCCGGGCACCGACTGGAAGACCAACGCCAACGCGATGCGGACGCTGGACCGCGGCAACTCCATCTTCACCAACGTGGGCCTCACCGACGACGGCGACATCTGGTGGGAGGGCATGGGTGAGCCGCCGGCGCACCTGATCGACTGGAAGGGCAACGACTGGACGCCGGAGAGCGAGAGCCTCTCCTCCCACGCGAACAGCCGGTTCTGCACCCCGATCACCCAGTGCCCGATCCTGGCCGACGACTACTACGACCCGAACGGCGTGCCGATCGACGCGATCCTCTTCGGCGGCCGGCGTCGGGACACCATCCCGCTGGTCACCGAGGCCCGCGACTGGGTGCACGGCGTCTACATGGGCGCGACGCTCTCCTCGGAGACCACCGCCGCCGCCTCCGGCGCGGTCGGCGTGGTCCGGCGCGACCCGATGGCGATGCTGCCGTTCATCGGCTATCACGCCGGTGACTACTTCCGGCACTGGATCGAGATGGGCAAGGGCACGGACGGCGACGCGGCCAAGCTGCCCAAGATCTACTACGTGAACTGGTTCCGCAAGGACCCCGAGGGCTCCTTCCTCTGGCCGGGCTTCGGCGAGAACTCCCGGGTGCTCAAGTGGGTCGTCGAGCGGCTCGAGGGCGCCGCCGGCGCCGTGGAGACCCCGATCGGCATGGTCCCGGCGCAGGACGCGCTGGACGTCGAGGGTCTCGACATGACCCCGGAGGACGTCCGGATCGCCCTCAAGGTCGACCCGGAGGAGTGGCGCAAGGAGCTGCCGCTGGTCACCGAGTGGTTCGAGAAGTTCGGTGACAAGCTGCCCGGCGTCCTCTGGGCCGAGCTGGACGCGCTGCGCGCCCGGCTCGACGCGGAACAGCCGCAGAGGTAGGTGTGACGGTTGCCCGTACCGGGCAACATCGGATCCCATGGAGACGGCCGCCGAGACCGAGGTCCGGCGGCCGTCTGCCGTCCGGGCGCTGACCACCCTGCTCGCCGTCACGGCGGCGGCCACCGTCGTGGTCGAGCTGCTCAACTACTGGTACGCCCCGCAGCAGGAGTTCGGGCTGGCCGTACGCACCGGCTGGGCGATGCTCCGCTCGCTCGGCTTCCTGGTGCTCATCGGGCACGTCAACCGCGGTCGTACCGTGGCCCGGCCGTTCGGGCTGATCCTCGGGGTCACCACCGTCTTCGCGGTGGGGCGGCTGGTCGTACCCCGGGAAGGGGTGCCGCCACTGCCCGGCCTGCTCGGCTTCGGCCTGCTCACCGCGCTCTGCGTGGCGGTGGTGGCGCTGCTCTACCGCTCCGACGCGGTCGGCGGGCACCTGGTCCGGCACCGGAAGTCGCTGGTCGTGGAGGGCGGGACGATCTCCTGGCGGGAGGGGACGCCGAAGCGCCCGCCGGTGACCGGGTGGCTGCTCACCAGCCGGGTCGCCGCGTTCACCTACAGCCCGCTGATGCTGGTCCCGGCGCTGGTCGCCGGTGGGTCCATCCTGGACGGCCGGCTCAGCGCCGTGCCGGCCGTGGTCTTCTGGTTCCTCGCCGGGATCGCGGTCAGCTACCTGGTCCTCTTCTGCACCGCCTTCCTGATGCGCGGCCGGGCTTGGGCCCGCCGGTTCCTGGTCGCGATCACCCTGGGCGTGCTCGCCGTCGACCTGCCGCTGTGCTGGTGGCTGCTCGGCCTCGACGGCCTGATCCGCGACGGCGGCCCCCTGGTGGCCGCCGCCCTTCTGTCCCTCTACGGCCTCTTCCGCGCCACCCACCCCGCCACCCCGGACCCACCCGGTTGATCAAGAAGTTTCGGTCGTGATCGGGCCCGAATTCGGACGCGAACTTCTTGATCAACACGGCTGACGGGTGGGCGTGGGCGGGGCAGGATGGCGGAGAGGTCCGGTGAGTGGGGGTGAGACCGGTCCGTGCCGTCGGGTCGTCGGCGGCGACCGGGAGGGGGAGGGGCCGCCGTGGGCGACGAGTTCGACGTGATCGTGGTCGGGGCGGGGCCGGCCGGCTCGGCCGCCGCGCTGTCCGCCCGGCGGGCCGGGGCCCGGGTGCTGCTGCTGGACCGGGCCGACTTTCCCCGGGACAAGGCGTGCGGGGACGGCATCGCCGCGCACGCGCTGGACGTCCTCGCCGAGCTGGGCGTCACCGGCGCCGTCGACGGCTACCCGCCGCTGCCCGCGCCGCGGTGGGTCGGGCGCGGTGGGTCGGCGGGGGCCCGGGCGCTGCAGCGCCCGGCGTACACGGTGCCCCGGAAGGTCTTCGACGCCCGGCTGGTGGCGGCGGCGGTCGCGGCCGGCGTGGAGCTGCGCCGGCACCCGGTGCGCCGGGTGGAGCTGCGGGGCGACCGGGTGGTGCTGGACGGGGAGCTGTCCGGGCGGGCGGTGGTGGGTGCGGACGGCGCCGGTTCGGTGGTCCGGCGGGCGCTCGGCCACCCGGTGAACCCGGACCGCCACCTGGCGCTGGCCATCCGGGGGTACGCCCCGGCGCTGCCCGGCCCGCCCGAGCAGCTCATCGTCACCTCGGCGCCGCGCTGGCCGGCGTACGCCTGGTCCTTCCCGATCGGCGACGGCCGGGCGAACGTCGGGTACGGGGAGGTGCTGCGCGGCGAGCCGCTGACCCGGGCGCACCTGATGGACCGCCTCGCCGTCCTGCTGCCCGACACGGACCCGGCGACGGTCACCGGGTTGCGGGCCCACCACCTGCCGCTGTCCACCCACCGGCCGGCGCCGGGGCGGGACCGGGTGGTGCTGGCCGGCGACGCGCTCTCGCTGATCAACCCGTTCACCGGTGAGGGCATCTTCTACGCACTGCGGTCCGGCGCGCTGGCCGGCGCGGCGGCGGCGGGTTCGCCAGGGCAGGCGGCCCGCCGGTACGCGGACGCGCTGCGCCGGCGGCTCGGCACGCACCTGCGGCACAGCTCGGTCGCGGCCTGGCTGGCCCGGCGCCGGCGGGTGGTCGACGCGGTGGTCCGGGCGGCCCGCCGCGACGACCGGGTCTACCGGACGGTGGTGGAGCTGGGCCTGGGTGACGGACGCCTGGACGCCCGCACGCTGGCCATGATCGGCATCGGTCTCCCGACCGGGGATCGGCCACCGCGGCACTGATCTTCCGCGGGGGTCGCTACCCTGCAAGGTGATGACTCTGCGGAAACTCCTCTACGCCGTGTACGAGCGCCGGCTGACGGCGATGCTCGCGGGTAAGCCGGTGCCCCGACACGTCGGGGTGATGTGCGACGGCAACCGCAGGTGGGCCCGGGAGATGGGCTTCGTCGACCCCAACGACGGCCACCGGATGGGCGCCGAGCGGATCAAGGAGCTGCTGCGCTGGTGCGACGCCGCCGGTGTGGGTCACGTCACGCTCTGGCTGCTCTCCACCGACAACCTCTCCCGGCCCGCCGCCGAGCTGGACCCGCTGCTGCAGATCATCGCGGACCTCACCACCGAGCTGGCCGAGGAGGGCAACCCCTGGCGGGTGCGGCTGGTCGGCGCGCTCGACGTGTTGCCGGCGCAGCACGCCGCCGCGCTCAAGGCCGCCGAGGAGCGCACCCGGGACCGCAGCGGCGGCGCCCAGGTCAACATCGCGGTCGGGTACGGCGGCCGGCGGGAGATCGCCGACGCGGTGCGTTCCCTGCTGCTGGAGCACGCGGCGACCGGCGGGACGATCGAGGACCTGGCGAACTCGATCGACGTCGACCACATCTCCGAGCACCTCTACACCAAGGGCCTGCCCGACCCGGATCTGATCATCCGGACCAGCGGCGAGCAACGCCTCTCCGGCTTCATGCTCTGGCAGTCGGCCCACTCGGAGTTCTACTTCTGCGAACTCAACTGGCCGGACTTCCGCCGAGTCGACTTCCTCCGCGCCCTACGCTCCTACGCCAACCGCCAACGCCGCTTCGGCTCCTGACCCCCGTCCCCACGCTCTCTCCTCACCGACGCCGGTGAGGGGTGGGTCAGGTGAGGTGGGGGAGGGCGCTGGTGAGGAAGGTGGCCAGGGCGGCGGGGGAGTCGAGGGTGAGGTCGGCGGCGTCGGCGACCTCGTGACCGGTCTCCGGGTTGGCGACGGCGACGCAGATGCCGACGAAGTCCGGGTCTGCGTCGCCGCGGGCGCGCAGGGCGGCGAAGGCCTTGATGTCGGAGACGTCGTCGCCGAAGTACCAGGCGCCGCCGACGTCCCGGACGATCTCGCCGATCACCATGCCCTTGTCCCGGTCGACCGGGGGCTTGAGCTCCAGCACCATCCGGCCGGCCTGGCAGCGCAGCCCGAGCCGCTCGGCTTGGGCCCGGCCCCACTCCTGGACCAGGTCGCCGAGCTGCGGGGCGGTGCGCCAGTGCAGGGCGACGGAGAGCCGCTTGAACTCCACCAGGGCGCCGGGCGGCAGCTCGGCGCGGGCCTGCTCGGCCAGCTCCGACATGGTGGGCACCCAGGGCAGGGCGGCCGGCTCGGTGACCGTCTCGCCGCCGGAGTGGCTGTGCTCCAGGCCGTAGAGCCCGTACAGGTCGATCCCGGCCAGGCCGCCGAGGTGGTCGCGGAGGAACTCCACCGGCCGGGCGGAGACGATGGCGATCTGGCGTACGAGCGGCGCAAGCGCCTCCAGTGCGGCGAGCACCTTCGGGGCGGGCTGCACCGCGGTGGGGTCGTCGTCGACCGGCGCGAGAGTGCCGTCGAAGTCGAAGAAGAGCACCGTGTCAGCTGCCCTCTCGGCGGTGACACGCCATGCGTTCTCGGCGTCCAACGGGGTCTTCGGCGGCTGGTTGCCCAGATTCAACGGCGGCACGCGCGACAGCGTACCCCGGCCGGGGCGGCTCATTCCTGGCCGAGACGTGTTGCTCGACGGTCGGGCGGGCTCAGCGTTCGGCGGCTCCCCGTCCCCGGCGTCCGAACGGCACCACGGCCGCCTCCTGGCCGTGGCTGAGCAGGTAGCCCTCCACGAAGCCGGTGTTCCGGTCGCCGGTGTGCGTCTCGATCTCGTTCAGCCGGGCCACCATGAACTCGGTGAGCGCGCTGAGCCGGTCGTTGAGCCGGTCGTGCAGCTCGGCGAGCACGGCGAGGACCACCGCGGTGCCGGCGGCGGTGAGCGCGAAGAGGTTGACGACCAGGGGAAGCTGCCCGCCGTCGATCACGCCGACCACCACGTTGCCGGTCACGCACGATGTCACCGACACCACCGCGACCACGACTGCCAACCATTTCAGGGTCATGAACAGACCCCTCCTTCTGTCCCGCAGGGCTGGGTTCGGCCTTGTCCCGTCCCCCCGCCGATGACGAGCCCAAGCAGTACGAATACGGACGCTAGCGCGCCCATTCCGGCCCCGGAGTCGAACGATCCAGTCTGCCCTACCGTTCTTTCGCCATCTGAGCAATCGGCCCGGGTTGTTAACTACCCGGCCTGCCTGCCTCGTTTTCCCACGTCAACCTGAAGAGTCGGGCGATAGGCGAGGTAGCGGATGGTCTCTCGGATGTGGAACTTCTCCGCGTCGGAGACGTTCGGGTCGACCAGGCGGCGCAGCAGCGCCTCGACGTCGGGATCCATCGACGGCGGGGTGGGGGCGCTGCGCGGCGGAGCGGCCCGGTCCCAGCCGAGCGCGGTGAAGGCATTCGCCGGGTTCAGGCCCAGTCCCTCGCAGAAGGCGACCACCCGCTCCGCCTCCGGGTCGCTGGCCCAGTCGCCGCGTACCCAACGGTTGATGGTCTGGCGGGAGACGCCGGTGCGGCGGGAGACCTCGGTTCCGCTCCAGGCCCGCATGGCCCGGGCGTCGTCGAGCGCGCGCCGCACGAAGGTGGCGAAGGCGATCTTCCGTGCGTTGGCCGTCTCGGTCACCCCGTGACGGTACGACCAGTCGTCCTCGCCGGGGTGGCCGGGCACGCTGTTGTCACGCATACGTGACGGCATTCTCGGATTTCCGGTAAACGATCCAGAACTGCTCTTGAGGGGTGTCACCCGGGCAGAATAGATGCCCGCCAGTACGGCGGTAAACAGACGAAAAGCTGATACTGTCACGCTCATGAGACAACTTACGGTGTGTCACGTGGATGAGACGATTAGTGCTCACATGCGTCACTCCGCGGGTTACAGGGGGGTCCGGTGACCGAGCTCGCCACCCGCGCTCAGGCGTTCGGCCTGATCGCGGAGGGGGTGGCCGCCGGGCTGAGCGCGCCGTGGCGCCTCTACCTCGCCCGGGGTTGCCGCTACCTGTCCCTGAGCGTCGGGGATCGGGACGAGTGGAACGCCTGGCGTACCCACCTCGGCTGTCCCGAACTGAGCGTCCGGGTCTACGACGCCGGCGGCGAGATCCGGCGCTCCTCGGTCGCCGAGGTCGTCCTGGACGGCTGCCGGATCACCGTCGAGCTGGTCGAGGAGGTCAGCACCGCCGATCTGGAACGGCTGCTGGTCGTCGACCCCGCGGCCGAGCCGGAGGAGCGATGACGCGGCGGGCGACGGCGGTGCCCGGCGACCCGACGCCGGCGGGAGCGGCCGGATGAGCCCTTTCCTCGCGGTCTTCCTCGTCCTCGTCCTCGGCTCGACCAGCTACGCGGCGGGCCGGCTGCACGGTCAGCTCAGCTACCGGATCGGCTACCGCTTCGGTTACCGGCAGGGCTACTTCGACGGTGACCGGGGCGCCTGGAACCGCCGGCGTCGCGATGCCCAGGCCGCCATCGCCTCGGCGCTGGCCGGCCCGGTCGTCGCCCCGGCGTCCGCCGCGGTGCCGCCCGGCGGCGGGGGCCCGCGCGACGGTACGACGCCAGCGGTCGCGCTCGGCCGGCCCGCGCCGGGCCCGTCCTCCAGTGGCACCGCGACCGCGCAGCTCGGCGGGATCGCCACCCGGCAGGGCACGACCTACACCGGTTCCTCGTTCACGGCGTCCGTCGTCGGCGGCCGGCGCCCGGCCGGGACGCTGGTCCGCCGGCAGGGCTGAGAGCCGCCAGGGACACGGTGCGTCGTCCGCGGCGGACACGCACCGTCGGGACCACGTCAGACCGGTGACGGTGGTCCCACCGGCCGGGATGCGCGCAGGGGGCATGCATCCCGGCCGGTTCCGCCGCCCGGCGTTCACGCCCCGGTCGGGTGGGATCCACGGTCCGCCCACTAGCCGAAGGGCCCTGACGCGGTTAGCGTCTAGTCATGGCACGGGGTTCTCCCGGGCCAGCCGGCCAGCCCGGACCTGCGACCTCGCGCACGGGGCCCGCATCCGACCCCGTGTCCACCGGGCACCGGACGAGGCGGAACACGGGTGGCCGGGTGCCCATCCACGGAGCAGGCCTGTGACGACTCGCCGTACCCCCGCCGGTGCCGACCAGACCCCGGCCGCGACTGCCACGACCCGCCGGACCACCCGCAGCCGCCGTACGGCGGCTGCCGCGTCGGTCGGCACTGAGGAGCCCCGACCAGCCGGCCAGGCCTTCGTCCTGGACACCTCGGTCCTCCTCTCCGATCCCGCGGCGTTCCACCGCTTCGCCGAGCACGAGGTGGTGCTGCCCCTCGTCGTCATCTCCGAGCTGGAGGGCAAGCGGCACCACCCGGAACTGGGCTGGTTCGCCCGGCAGTCGCTGCGCATGCTCGACGAACTGCGGGTGACGCACGGCCGACTGGACCGGCCGGTGCCCGCCAACGACCAGGGCGGGACGCTCCGGGTGGAGCTGAACCACACCGACGACGGGGTGCTGCCACCCGGCTTCCGCAACGAGTCGAACGACGCCCGGATCCTCTCCGTGGCGCTCAACCTGGCCGCCGAGGGGCGCGAGGTCACCCTGGTCAGCAAGGACATGCCGCTGCGGGTGAAGGCGGCCTCGGTCGGCCTGCGGGCGGACGAGTACCGGCACGGCCAGGCCAGCGACCCCACCTGGACCGGCATGGCCGAGCTGGAGCTGGGCGAGGCGGAGATCGGCCGGCTGTACGCGGGCGAGACGCTCGACCTGGACGGGGCCGCCGGGCTGCCCTGCCACACCGGCCTGGTGCTGCAATCTGCCCGTGGCTCGGCGCTCGGCCGGGTGCTGCCCGACAAGACCGTACGACTGGTCCGCGGAGACCGGGAGGCGTTCGGCGTGCACGGTCGCTCGGCCGAGCAGCGGGTGGCGCTGGACCTGTTGCTGGACGAGTCGATCGGCATCGTCTCGCTCGGCGGGCGGGCGGGCACCGGCAAGTCCGCCCTGGCGCTCTGTGCCGGGCTGGAGGCGGTGATGGAGCGCCGCCGGCACAAGAAGGTGATCGTCTTCCGCCCGCTCTACGCCGTCGGCGGCCAGGAGCTGGGCTACCTGCCCGGGTCGGAGTCGGAGAAGATGTCGCCCTGGGCTCAGGCGGTCTTCGACACCCTCGGCGCGGTGGTGCACGAGAACGTGCTGGAAGAGGTCACCTCCCGGGGCATCCTCGAGGTGCTCCCGCTCACCCACATCCGGGGGCGGAGCCTGCACGACGCATTCGTGATCGTCGACGAGGCGCAGTCGCTGGAGCGGGGTGTCCTGCTCACCGTTCTGTCCCGGATCGGCCAGGGGTCGCGGGTGGTGCTCACCCACGACGTCGCCCAGCGGGACAACCTGCGGGTCGGGCGGCACGACGGGGTGACCGCCGTGATCGAGGCGCTGAAGGGCCATCCTCTCTTCGCGCACGTCACGCTCAGCCGTTCGGAGCGGTCGCCGATTGCCGCCATGGTGACGGATCTGCTGGAGGACATTCCGCTCTGATACCGATCCACTGCCAGGTTTGTCACTGTTTGTGGGTCTTCACTTTGTGGCCCAGATCACAAATGAGGCCCTTGGTTTCCCATCGGCCTCACTGTGCGCGATGGTGTCCAACGAGCGCCCACGCACCAGGAAGATCGTCGGTCATCGTTCGCCCCTCGGGTGACGGAGATCGGTGAAAGCCGGTGCGTCGGCTGCGACCGCCGGGTCGGGGCGCTCACGACGCCGGCGCGGCCGGACGGCCACGCGTCGCGTCGTGCCCTTGCCCCCGACGAAGGGACCACTTCGTGAGTCGGCTGTGGAGCCGGTTCGGCGCCCGCACGGCCGCTGTCGCACTGCTCTCCGTGGGCGTTGCCGGCGGTTTCTATCTGGGCGAAGACCGGGAAACCCAGCAACAAGGCCTGACCGCACAGGTCGGCCTCGAGGTAGACCAGGCGGAGTACGCGTACCAGCGTGACCTGCAGGCCGACCACCGGCTGGACTCGGCCAAGCAGCGGGCCGCCGAGTACCAGGCGAAGCTGCGGGCCACTGCGGCGGCCAAGGAGGCCGCCGACCGGGCCCGCGAGGCCGAGGCCGCGGCGGCGTCCCGGAAGAAGGAGCGGACAGCGGCGGCGGCCGCGGCGGTCACCGCCAAGCCGTACGACGGCCCGATTCCGGCCTCCTGCAAGGAGTTCAGCGGCAACCGGGCGATCGGCTGCGCCCTCATGCTCGACGACGGCTTCGGCATCGACCAGTTCCCGTGCCTGGACAAGCTCTGGACCAAGGAGAGCGGCTGGAACGACAAGGCCTACAACTCCGGCTCCGGCGCGTACGGCATCCCGCAGGCCCTGCCCGGCAGCAAGATGGGCTCGGTCGCCGACGACTGGAAGACCAACCCGGCCACCCAGATCAAGTGGGGGCTCGGCTACATCGAAGGCCGGTACAACGACCCGTGCGGCGCCTGGTCGCACTCGCAGAGCACCGGCTGGTACTGATCTGACGCGCCGACGACGGCGGGTGTGCGGGAAGCCGCACACCCCGCCGTCGTCGTGTCGCGGCGGGACGCGCCCCACGAGTGGCGGTCGACCGCGATTGCTGATAGCCATTGGTACATGACCTGGCGCGGCGGCCCGACGGGCGGCGATCCCCACCGGTTCGGCACCGAGGCGTTCTACGCCTCCCTGGGCCGGGCCTTCGTCGCGATGTGCGCGGTCGTGCCGGTGCTCTTCCTCATCGAGGCGCTCGACGTCGGGCTGCACGCCGACCTCGACGTGGCGGCCGGGATCATCCCGCACCGGATCCAGGGGCTCGACGGCATCTTCTTCTCGCCGTTCCTGCACGCCGGCTGGAACCACCTCTACAGCAACAGCATCCCGCTGATCCTGCTCGGCACCTTCGTGCTCGCCGCCGGCACCCGCCGATTCCTCTGGTCGACGGTGGTGATCATGCTGGTCAGCGGGCTGGGAGTGTGGTTCACCGGCTCGCCGAACTCGGTGGTGGTCGGCGCCAGCGGCGTCATCTTCGGGTACCTGGGCATCCTGCTCACCCGGGGCATCGTCGAGCGGAGCTGGTGGAACTTCGCCGTGGTGCTGTTGGTCGGCCTGCTCTACGGCTGGCAACTGCTCGGCGTCCTCCCCACCGACGAGCGGATCTCCTGGCAGGGCCACCTGTTCGGGCTGCTCGGCGGGATCGTCGCGGCGATCCTGTTCCGGCGTCGCCGCGCCGAGCTGCACCAGCCGCAGCACATGGAGCCGCCGCTCACCCTGCCCTGACCGGTCGTCACGGTCGCCCGAAAGGGTCATGGGAGGTGCTTGCCCGGCGGCACCCGCCCGCCTACCGTCGGCATCAGCACACGTTGATCCGTGAGGCGAAAGTGACGGTACGCATGCGCGAGGTCGATGTCGCCGTGATTGGGGCCGGTCCGGCCGGGCTCTTCGCCGCGTACTACGCCGGGTTCCGTGGGCTCTCCGTCGCGGTGATCGACGCGCTGCCCGAACCGGGCGGCCAGGTCGCCGCGATGTACCCGGAGAAGCTGATCCTCGACGTCGCCGGGTTCCCCGTCGTCAAGGGGCGGGACCTGGTGGCGAACCTGGTCGCCCAGGCGGCGCCGTTCGCGCCGACGTACCTGCTCGGCACCCGGGCGGAGAAGCTCTCCTACGCCGACGGGCTGCCGGTGCTGGGTCTCGCCGGGGGCGAGCAGGTGAACTGCGGAGCGGTGATCGTCACCGGCGGGCTGGGCAGCTTCACACCCCGGCCGCTGCCCGCCGCCGACAGCTTCGTCGGCACCGGGATCGTCTACTTCGTACCGCAGCCAACCGAGCTGGCCGGCCGGGACGTGCTGATCGTCGGCGGCGGCGACTCGGCCTTCGACTGGGCCCTGACCCTCCAGCCGCTGGCCCGGTCGGTGACCCTGGTGCACCGCCGGGAGCGGTTCCGCGCCCACGCGTCGACCGTCTCCCGGGTGCTGGCCCTGCCGGTCCGGGTGCTGGTCAACGCCGAGGTGACCCGGCTGTACGGGGAGGACCGGGTGGCTGCCGCGGAGGTCGTCGTCCGGGGTGGCGCGGCGGAGACGCTGCCGGTGGACACCGTCGTCGCGGCGCTCGGCTTCACCGCCGACCTGGGCCCGCTCGCCGAGTGGGGCCTGCGGCTGGACCGTCGGCACATCGTGGTGGACAGCGCGATGGCGACCAACCTGCCCCGGGTCTTCGCCGCTGGTGACATCACCGAGTACCCGGGCAAGGTGCGGCTGATCGCCACCGGCTTCGGTGAGGCCGCCACGGCGGTGAACAACGCGGCGGTGGCGATCGACCCGACCGCGCACCTCTTCCCCGGCCACTCCTCCGACGGCAGCTGACGGCCGCCACCCGCGCGCCGGTGGGGGCCCCGGGTCGGGCCGGGGTCCGGTCAGGACGCTCGGGGGAGGCCGATCAGGTCGGCCATCAGGTCGGTCTGGTGGTCGAAGTACTCGTCGCGGTGCGGGACGGTGCGGTTCAGCCGGCCGAAGAGCTCGAAGCTGATCAGCCCGAAGAGCTGGGTCCAGCCGGCCATGCCCCGGGCCAGCAGCGCCTCGGGCAGGTCGGGGAAGAAGCCGGCGGCGAGCTCCGCCAGGTCGGCGCGGACCGGCTCGGGGAGCTCCTCGTCGGGCGGGGTGAGCCGGCCGGTGGCGATGCCGTCGTGGAGGATGCCGACCAGCACGACCGGGGGTCGCTGGGCGGGCAGGACGGTGTCGTCGGGGGCGGCGTATCCGGGGACCGGACTGCCGTAGAGCAGGGCGTACTCGGCCGGATGGGTCAGCGCCCAGGCCCGGGCGGCCCGGCAGGCGGCGTGCCAGCGCCCGCGCAGGTCGTGCCGCTCGACGGCCGCGTCGGCCGCCTCCACCGCGTCGCCGAGCGCGTCGTACGCCTCCAGGATCAGCGCGGTCAGCAGGTCGTCGCGGCTGGGGAAGTAGCGGTAGATCGCCGACGAGACCATGCCCATGTCCCGGGCGACCGCGCGCAGCGAGAGGTCGGCGCCGTCCGTGGCCAGGTGGCGGCGAGCCACCGTCTTGATCTCGTCGATCATTCCGGCCCGGACCCGGGCGCGCAGCGAGGGAGCGACCATGTCCCCACCCTGCCACGGCGAGAGCGCCAATCAAAATAGAGAGCACTGCTCTTGACGAAGCGCCGCACCGCGCGTCATGCTGGTCCCGTTCCCGGCGAGAGCAGCGCTCTCGGATCGGATCTCTGCTTCGAAAGGTGGCCTCCCATGGCCCTGCACGTCATCGTCGGCGCCGGTCCTGTCGGCACCGCCACCGCACTGCTCCTCGCCCAGCGCGGCGACCGGGTGCGGGTGGTGACCCGCCGGGGCACCGGACCGGAGCACCCGGCCGTCGAACGGGTCGCCGCCGACGCCGCCGACCCGGACCGGCTGGCCGCGCTGGCCGACGGCGCCGACGCCCTCTACAACTGCGCCAACCCTGCGTACCACCGGTGGCCGACCGACTGGCCGCCGCTCGCCGCGGCGCTGCTCGCCGCTGGTGAGCGGAGCGGTGCGGTGCTCGCCACGGTCGGCAACCTCTACGGCTACGGCCCGGTCGAGGGGCCGATGACCGAGGCCACCCCGTTGGCCGCCACCGGCGTCAAGGGGCGGGTGCGGAACCGGATGTGGGCCGACGCGCTCGCCGCTCACCGGGCCGGGCGGGTCCGGGTCACCGAGGTCCGCGGCTCCGACTACCTGGGCGTCGCCGCCACCGCGCTGCCGATGATGGTGCTGCCGAGGGTCATCGCCGGCCAGCGGGTCTTCCTGCCGGTCGACATGGACGCCCCGCACACCTTCACGTACGTCGACGACGTCGCCCGTACCGTCGTCGCGGCCGCGACCGACCCGCGGGCGTGGGGCCGCGCCGGGCACGTGCCCAGCGCGCCCGCCCTCCGCGTGCGGGAACTGGCGACCCCGACCGCGGGCCAGACCAGC